>CAMBQD010000161.1 GCA_945869905.1 uncultured Clostridia bacterium
TTTATTATTCGTGAAAGGGGAGAGGGCAAAAAATAATGCTTATTGCAGTATTTAGCGTAATAGCGGTGCTTTCCTATCTTCTTGGAAGCCTGAATTTCGGTGTGATTTTATCCAACAATATGAAAAGCGACGATGTTAGAAATCACGGAAGCGGAAATGCCGGCACTACAAATATGCTCAGAAATTACGGCAAGGGTATTGCTATTTTAACAATTATCGGCGATATGCTTAAGGTATTTGTTGCAATAGCCATTGCCTTTGCCATTGTAAAATATATTCCCGGTGTATCCTTACAGCTTGATAATGCTAATCAGTATTTTGTTGATGTGAGGATGCTCATTAAGTCCTTTGCAGGCTTTTTTTGTGTGCTTGGACATATTTTTCCCTGCTACTTCAAATTCAAAGGCGGCAAGGGTGTTGCTACCTCCGGAGGAATGGTTTTCGCTATTGATTGGAGAATAGCATTAATTTTGTTGGCAATTTTTATTGTTATTGTTGCGATTACTAAGTATGTTTCACTGGGCAGTATTGTAATGGCTGTCCTTTATCCTGCACTTATATTCGCTTTTCATAAGAGTATAGCTTTAACTGTAATTGCCGCAGTGTTTACCGTAATTGTTGTGGTGGCGCATAGGGGAAATATTAAAAAGCTAATTAATCATACGGAAAGTAAAATCAGCTTTAAATCAAAAAAAGACGGAACCTGATAGTTCCGTCTTTTTAAAATGGACAAATAAATAAGCACCGACGAGTCGGTGCTGTTTTATGCGAAATAATTATGCTCTTTCAACCTTACCTGAGCGAAGGCATCTTGTGCATACATAAACTCTTTTAGGAGAGCCGTTTACAATAGCCTTAACTTTTTTAATGTTTGGTTTCCAGGTTCTGTTTGATCTTCTGTGTGAGTGAGAAACCTTGATGCCGAAAGATACGTCTTTTCCGCAGTATTCACATTTTGCCATTTGCGAACACCTCCTTAAATACTTAGAACAGTTGGTATAATATCACAAGTCTTTATAAAATGCAAGCATTTTTTTATCCTTTTTTCAAAAAGAGTCAATTTTTACTCTTTTTAGCATAACTATTGATTTTAAAATTATTATTTAGTATAATAAATTTAACGATTTTTAGGAGGAAAATAAATGGCTTCAGACAAAAAAGCGGCTTTGCAATCCGCTATGAAACAAATAGAAAAGAAATACGGTGCAGGAGCAGTAATGCGTTTGGGTGAAAATTCAAGCCTTAAGGTTGATGCTATTTCAACCGGCTCCCTTACTCTTGATTTAGCAACAGGTATAGGCGGTCTTCCTAGGGGAAGAATTATTGAGATTTACGGCCCTGAGTCAAGCGGTAAAACCACCCTTGCTCTTCACTGTATTGCTGAGGCGCAAAAGCTTGGCGGTGAGGCTGCATTTATTGATGCTGAGCATGCTCTTGACCCTATTTATGCCGCTAATCTCGGCGTTGATGTTGATTCTCTGCTTGTTTCTCAGCCTGATTACGGTGAGCAGGCATTAGAGATTACAGAACAGCTTGTAAGCAGTGGTGCTGTTGATATTATTGTTGTTGACTCCGTTGCGGCTCTTGTACCAAAAAGTGAAATTGAAGGAGATATGGGCGACAGTCACGTGGGTCAGCACGCACGTCTTATGTCACAGGCCTTGCGTAAGCTGGCAGGTACTGTTAATAAAACAAACTGTATCATCATATTTATTAACCAGCTTCGTGAAAAAATCGGTGTTATCTACGGTAATCCGGAGGTAACAACCGGCGGTAGGGCGTTAAAATTCTACGCTTCTATGAGAATTGATGTGCGTAAGGGCGAACAGCTTAAAAACGGTTCGGAGATTTTAGGCTCTCACACAAAAGCAAAAATTGTTAAAAATAAGGTTGCACCTCCCTTTAAGTCAGCCGAGTTTGATATTATGTACGGCACAGGCATCAGCAAAGAGGGCGAAATTCTTGATATGGCTGTTGACTTTGACATTATACATAAAGGCGGCTCTTGGTTCTCCTACGGTGACCAAAGGCTCGGTCAGGGCAGAGATAACATCAAGGCAATGATAAAAAATGACCCTGAATTTGCCGCTAAGCTTGAGACACAGATTAAGGAAAAGCTTGCAGAAATTCAGTCACAGTCTGACCAAAAGTACAGACCTAAGGCTGCTCCTATGGCAACATTGGATGATGAGGAGGCACCTGTTAAAACTACACGTGCCGCCGCAAGGGCAAAGCTTGATATTGCCGTTGAGGACGACGAGGATTAATGATTATAAAGCACCAAAGGGGCAGGGGAAGTAAGGTTCATCTGCTCCTTGACGATGAATATGTAATAACCACCGATATAAATTTCTGGATGGACAATTATATCGCAGACGGCACGGATATTGACGAAGAGCAGTGGCAGGAGCTTGTGGAGGGAATAAACTATAAAAAAGCGCTTAACAAGTGTGCCGACCTGCTTTCACGCCGTGAACACTCCGTTAAGGAGCTGAGAGCAAAGCTTTTAAGGACAGTTGACCCCGTCAGTGCAGATAAGGCAATTAACCGTTATCTTGAAGCGGGTTACCTTGATGATGAGCATTTTTGTGAAAGTCTTGTTGACTATTTGCTGAATGTAAAAAAATATTCCGCAAACCACGTTAAGCAGGAATGCTATAAACGCGGTGTGGACAGTGAGACAGTTAACAGAGTTTTGGAAGACGCTCAGGTTGATAATGTTAAAACAATTGTTGAACTGATTGAAGGTAAATACTCGTCAAAGCTTTTACAGGATAACGGTCGGGAAAAGGTTATCGGAGCACTTCAACGTAAGGGCTTTTCATATTCGGATATAAAATCAGCATTTTACAGGTTGGATAACGATGAATTTTAAGGTTGGTATGATTTCACTGGGCTGTCCTAAAAATCAGGTTGACGGCGAGGTTATGCTTGAAAAATTAAATAACAGCGGATTTGAAATTGCTCAATCAATTGAGGACAGCGACCTTATGATTATCAATACCTGCGGATTTATTGAGGATGCAAAGCGTGAGGCAATTGAAACAATACTTGAGGTTGCCGAGTATAAGAAGGCAGGTATAATTTCCGCAATTGTTGTTACAGGATGCCTTGCGGAAAGGTATCAGGATGAAATTTTAAAGGAAATGCCTGAGGTTGATTCAGTTATAGGCATTGGCGCAGACAGGGATATTGTAAAGGTCTGTCAAAAGGCTCTCATAGGCGTTAAAACAAGCTTTTATCCTGATAAAAAGTATCTTTTGCTTGAGGGCGACAGAATGCTTTCAACGCCGTCACACTGGGCTTATCTTAAAATCAGTGACGGCTGTGACAACAAATGTTCCTATTG
>CAMBQD010000162.1 GCA_945869905.1 uncultured Clostridia bacterium
ACGGCTGTCAGTTATCTACTATTCTTCAACAAGTGCTGCAAAAGCATCTCTTACTGTTCTTACAGGAACTATGTCCATATTTATTTTAAGCTCCTTGGAAAGTGATTTATAATTATGAAACGGTATAATACATTTTTCAAAACCAAGTCTGTACGCCTCTGAAATCCTTTGTTCGCAATTGCTGACTGCTCTTATTTCACCTGCAAGTCCAACCTCACCGAAAGCAAGTATCTTGTCCCCTACCGCCTTGTCCTTAAGTGATGATACAAGTGCAAGTGCAACGGTTAAATCAGCTGCTGGCTCGTCCAATCGCAAACCGCCCACAACATTTATATATGCGTCCATATTATTAAAAAAGTATCCTGCTCTTTTTTCAAGCACTGCAAGGAGCATACTCATTCTGTTATAATCAAAGCCTGTGCTCATTCTCCGCGGTGTTCCAAAGCCTGTTGCACACACAAGCCCCTGAACCTCTGCCAAAATTGGTCTTGTACCCTCCATAACACAGGCTACGCAGGTTCCTGCTGTGTTTTTCGGCCTGCCGGAAATCATCATAAGCGAAGGATTTAAAACCTCCTTTAAGCCTTCTGAGGTCATTTCAAACACGCCTATTTCGTTAGTGGAGCCAAATCTGTTTTTTACACCTCTTAAAATTCTGTATGAGTAATTTTTCTCTCCTTCAAAATAAAGCACGGTATCCACAATATGCTCCAGCACCTTTGGTCCGGCAATTGCTCCGTCCTTATTTACGTGACCTACAACTATAATGGGAATGCCCAGTCCCTTTGCCGTGTGCATAAAAATGTTTGTACATTCTCTGACCTGAGTTACTGAGCCCGCAGAAGAAGCAATTTCCTCATATACCATTGTTTGAATGGAATCGATTATTACTAAATCAGGCTTTTCAAGCTTAATAGTTTCCACTATTACTGAAACATCTGTCTGCGGAAGAACAAACAAATTGTCTGTGGTAACACCAAGACGATTTGCTCGCATTTTTATTTGATTTGCAGACTCCTCACCGCTTACATATAAAACCTTCATATTTTTGCCTAAATGCTCACATATCTGCAAAAGTATGGTGGATTTACCTATACCGGGGTCACCGCTTATCAGTACAAGACTGCCTATTACTATTCCGCCGCCGAGAACACGGTCAAACTCCTTATTGCCGGTGGAAATACGTTTTTCAACGTCCTCCGTAATATCATTCAAGGACATTACCTGATTAACTGCGGAAACTAAATTTTTATTTTTTCCCTGCGGTGTTGAGTTAAATAATTCCTCATTCATAGTGTTCCACTGACCGCATCCGGGACATTTGCCAAACCATTTAGGCGATTCATAACCGCATTCGCTGCAAACATAGATAGATTTATTTTTAGCCATTTATAACTCCTCTGCCAAAAACTGAGAAAATCCAAGCAAAATTGAATATGCTATTTGCTTTTGATAACGCGTATTTTTAAGCTTTTCATTTTCTTCACTATTGCTCATAAAACCACATTCCACCATTACGGACGGAGCCTGAGCCTTATAAAGCAAATAATAGCTGCTGTCAGACCTTTTGTTAAGCCTTGTGTTGTCTGACTGCAAATTAGCCTTTGTAACATTTAAAATATTGTCGGCAATAATTTTACTTTTTTCATCATTAGGTGAATACCAAACCTGCATTCCACACTCTTTTTCATCCTCAAAATGATTTTGATGAATTGAAATAAGAACACTGTTATCTATGCTGTTTATGTAATCAAGTCGGTTATAAAGGTCAGAACGGCTTTTGTCATCAGTTTCTCCGTAAACAAGGTAATCACCGTCACGCACCAAAAAGCACGGTATCCCGCTGACCATTGCAAAATCATAGAGAATAAGGGCAATGCTCAGATTAATATCCTTTTCCTTAGTGCCGTCAATACCGATGGTGCCTGCATCGAGCCCACCGTGTCCTGCGTCAATTACAAGGTTAACCCTGTTATGTGTTGCGTTAGAGCTGATTTGAACAACATCATAAAGAATATAATTGATACCCAAGCAGGAAACAAAGGTAAACACAACAATTAAAAGAATAATCAGCACTTTTTTCATATTATCACCGATATATATCTATGAGGTAATTATAACTTATTATTCTAAAACTATCAAGGTAATATTGCTTTTTTACTTTCATAGGGATATAATTAGGACTGAGAAAATTATATGGATGTGATTTTATGAAAATTGTTAATTTAGACGGATATACAACAAATCCCGGTGATTTAAGCTGGGAGGGTATCAGCAGGCTTGGTGACTATACTGTTTATGACAGAACTGCGCCTAATCAGGTTATTGAAAGAGCAAAGGGAGCAAATATTCTGATTGTAAACAAAACTATTATTACTAAGGAAATACTTGATGCCCTTTCACCTGAGCTTGAATATATCGGTCTGCAGTCAACAGGATATAATGTTGTTGACTGTGAATACGCAAGAAAGCTTGGTATAACTGTATGCAATATCCCCTCCTATTCCACAAAGGCAGTGGCACAGCTTGTTTTTGCCTTTATTTTGCAAATTACCAATCAGGTTAACCTTCATTCCGAGGCGGTAAAAAACGGCGAGTGGTGTAGCTGTCCCGATTTCTGCTTTTGGAAAACTCCCCTTACAGAGCTTGCCGGTAAAACAATTGGTATCATCGGCTTTGGTGCAATAGGCAGACAGGTGGCAAAAATTGCAGAGGCATTTGATATGAAGGTGCTTGCATACGCTCCAAGACCTAAGGAAAAGGGTGAGCTTAAAACAGTTGAATTTGTGGATATTGATACGTTACTTTCCGGCAGTGATATTATAACCTGCCACTGCCCTCTTACTGAGCAAACAAAGGGGCTTATAAATAAAGAAACAATTGATAGAATGAAAAAATCCGCTATATTTATTAACACCTCAAGAGGTCCTGTTGTTGATGAAAAGGCATTGGCAGATGCTCTTAATAACGGTAAAATTGCCGCCGCAGGCTTAGATGTGCTTGAAACCGAGCCTGCAAAAAGCGATAATCCCCTGCTTACTGCAAGGAATTGTTATATTACTCCTCATATCGCTTGGGCGGCTCAGGAAACAAGGGCAAGGCTTTTAAAAATACTTGAGGAAAACCTTGAAGCATATCTCAACGGCAAGCCGCAGAATGTGGTTAACTGATTGCAAATAATATGATTTTTAGGGTCAAATTTAAAATTTTCTATTGACTTTATTCTGAAAATCTATTATCATATTTTTTGCACGCTGGTGTGGCGAAATAGGCAGACGCAAGGGACTTAAAATCCCTCGGTAGCAATACCGTACCGGTTCAAGTC
>CAMBQD010000163.1 GCA_945869905.1 uncultured Clostridia bacterium
TACAATTATTGTTATCAAGTATAACATATCTTTGTCTGTCTTGCAATCAAATATTATTTGTGATATAAATAATATAGATATTAAAATTAAGGAGATTTAATTATGACACAGATTACAAAAGACACAATTATAGGCGATATTCTTGACGTATGCCCAAATGCAGCCCCGCTGTTTTTGGAAATCGGTATGCACTGTCTTGGCTGTCCTGCATCACGCGGTGAAACAGTTGAGCAGGCATGTATGGTTCACGGCACAGATGCAGATGAGCTTGTTGAAAAGTTAAACGCATTTATTAACGAGTAATGCAAAGGCTTTCAAAAAGACTTGCCGCCGTTGCCTCTCTTGTTAAACAGGGGAGTGTCATTGCCGACGTGGGTACAGACCACGGCTATATACCTGTTTATCTTTGCATCGCAGGGATAATAAAGGGCGCAGTGGCGTCTGATATTAACCAAGGTCCTCTCAGCTCCTGCAAGGCTCTTGTTGAGCAGGAGGGCCTGGGCGGTAAAATCAGTGTTCGTCTTTCAAACGGACTTGACGGCATCGGCTGTGACGAGATTGATACAATAGTTATTGCAGGTATGGGTGGGGAGCTTATTGCGGATATCCTTTCAAGATGTGACTATATAAGCAAAATGCACGTTGTATTAAATCCTATGACTCATCCTGAAATTGCACGTAAATTCCTTTACGATAACGGCTTTGAAATAGTTAACGATATTATTGTTGAGGATTGCGGCCATTACTATTCGGTGTTTGACGCCGTATATACCGGAAATGTTGATAAAAAGTGCAGGGCAGATTATTTTCTGGGAAATATTAAGGATTTTTCTCAGAAGGAATATTTTGTTCACCTGATTAATTATTTGAATAAAAAATCTATGTCCGGTGAGGATTATTCGGACATTATTGACGCTGTGGAGAAAAAGGTTAATGACAACGGTTAAAAATATTTATGATTACATAAATTCCATTGCCCCCTTCGATGAGCAGGAGGATTGGGATAACTCCGGATTTTTAATAGGTGAATTTCGCAAAGAGGTAAAGACTGTTGTGCTAAGCCTTGATGCCACTAAGCAGGCGGTGGAGTATGCCAAAAGCATAAATGCCGATTTGCTTTTAACCCATCATCCCGTTATATTTAATCCTTTAAAGAGGCTTGAAAGGGGCTCGGCTGTATATTCTCTTGTTGAGGGCGGTATAGCCGTTATATCGGCACACACCTCCTATGACAAGGCAAAGGGCGGTATTAACGATGCTCTGGCAGAAATGCTTGGACTTGAAAATACCGAGGTATTACCAAACGGCTATCTTGTAGCAGGTGAGCTTAAGCAGGAAATGAGCATTGACGATTTTGCCGAATACGTGGCAGATGTGCTTGACACCAAGGGGCTTCGTTATACCGATACCGACAGGCCAGTTAAACGTGTGTGCGTTGGCGGTGGCGCCTGCAGTGAGTTTATGTGGGATGCCTTTGAAAATGCCGATTGCTTTGTAACAGGCGATTTAAAATATCACGAAATGCTTGATGCAAGCGAGGCAGGCTTTGCGGTTATATCCGCAGGCCATTTTGAAACGGAAAATATGCCATTCCTTAAAATAAAGGAAAGACTTGAAAAAATATTTACAGATGTGGAGTTTTTAACTGCTCCGGTAAATAACGCAGTTATGGATATCTGATTATGGCGCTTGACGGAATTTTTTTATACCACTTAAAAAACGAAATATCACAGTGGGCAATTGACAGCCGTGTTGATAAAATTTATCAGCCCTCACGTGACGAAATTGTTATTAATCTTCGTTCAAGGCAGGGCAGTAAAAGGCTTTTGATTTCCTGCAACGCGGATTCTGCACGTATTCATTTTACGGACTATCCTCCTGAAAATCCTGCAAAGCCCCCTATGTTTTGCCTGCTGTTAAGAAAGAGGCTTACAGGGGCTTGGGTCACCTCAATTGTTCAGGAGGATTTGGAAAGGATACTTAAAATAAATTTTTCCGGCACTGATGAGCTGGGTGATAAAACCTCCTATTCACTGATTGTTGAGATAATGGGCAGGTATTCAAACATTATCTTCGTGGATAAGGATAACAAAATCATTGACGCGGTAAAGCGGGTTGATGAAAGCAAATCACAGGTGCGTGCAATTCTGCCCGGTGTTACCTATACCGCTCCTCCAAGGCAGGAAAAATATAATATCTTTGAATGCGATTTTACAGCCGTTAAGGATAAGATTTTAAAAAGCAGTAAGGGAATATATAAAGGTGCTATGGAAAATCTTAAGGGCGTGTCGCCGATTATTTGCCGTGAGCTTGAAAACGGACTTTCCCTTGATGACCTTAAAGCGCAGGCTGAAAATCCCTTGCCCACAGCTGTTATTGTTGACACACCCAAGGATTTTGCCTTTATGGATATTAAGCAGTACGGCAGCTTGGCTGAGATAAGGCATTATGATACCCTTTCTCAGCTCCTTGATTTTTTCTATTATGAAAAGGTACGGCTGATGCGTATTAAGGCACGCAGTGCGGGTTTGTTTAAAAAGGTTACCACCCTACAGGAAAGGGCGGTGCGCAAGGCGGCTAACAGAGCGCAGGAGCTGGAGGATTGCAAGGACAAGGAGACATATAAGCTTTTCGGTGACCTTATAAACACAAATCAGTACAGGCTTAATAAGGGCGCACCCTTTTATGATTTGGAAAATTATTATGACGGCGGAAATATTGTGCGTATTCCTGCCGATATTACATTAACTCCTGCACAAAATGCACAAAGATATTACAAGGAATACAGAAAAAAGCAGGCGGCGGAAAATAAGCTTTCACAGTTTATTGCAGACGCCAATGCTGAGGCACAGTATTTTGAAACGGTTATTGATGCCCTGTCACGCGCCGAAACAGACAGTGAAATAACTGAAATTAAGGAGGAGCTGTCCTCACAGGGATATATTAAAAATCCTACTGATAAATGGAAGTCGCAAAAGGCACTTAAGCCAATGCGCTTTAAAACCACAGACGGCTTTACCGTTTTGGTGGGCAGAAATAATCTTATGAATGACAGGCTGACTCTTAAAACGGCAAAAAACTATGATACCTGGTTTCACGTTCAGGATACCCCGGGCAGTCACGTTATATGTGAAACCTCCGGTACACAGATTACAGATAGGGCAATACACGATTGTGCGGTGATTGCCGCATATTACAGTAAAGCACGTGAATCCTCAAACGTGGCTGTGGACTATACACTTGTTAAAAATATCAAAAAGCCCAACGGCTCCAAGCCGGGCTTTGTGATTTATGACACATATAAAACAGAATTTG
>CAMBQD010000164.1 GCA_945869905.1 uncultured Clostridia bacterium
AAACAAACTACGGCAAATTCCTGAGAACAGCTCAGGCAATCGGCAAGGAATATCCCGAGATTGTTACCGACGACTGGTATGTTGATATCACCACTGCAAAGCTTATTGACCCGCTTAGAAGAAAGGATTTCAAGGTATTTGTTCTGCCAAATCTTTACGGTGACATTATCACAGATGAGGCCGCAGAATTCCAAGGCGGTGTAGGCACAGCAGGCTCTGCAAACATCGGTAAAAAATATGCTATGTTTGAGGCTATTCACGGCTCTGCTCCACGTATGATAAAGGAAGGCAGAGGACAGTACGCAGATCCCTGCTCAATGCTCAGAGCATCTGTAATGCTGCTTTCACATATAGGCTATCAAAAGGAAGCAAACGCACTTGAGGCTGCCCTTGACAAATGTATGTTTGAGGAGAAAAAGCTTACAATTACAGGCAGGGACACAGGCTGTACCTGCAGTGAGTTCGGTGATTATGTAATGGAAACAATCACTGAAATGACAAAGTAATTTTAAAGAGAGGGACAATAAAATGTCTGCAAAGGAAGATATTTCTTTATCCGTAATAAAGCGTCTGCCGCGTTATTACCGCTTTTTGCAATCGTTAAAGGAAAACGGAATTGTGCGCATAAGCTCCAAGGAGCTGGCTGCAAGAATGGGATTGACAGCATCTCAAATCAGGCACGATTTTAACTGCTTCGGCGGCTTCGGTCAGCAGGGCTACGGCTACAATGTACCTGAGCTGCACAGCAAAATCGGTGAAATTCTCTGTGTAAACACTGAGATAAAAACTATACTGATTGGCGCAGGAAATTTGGGTAAAGCCGTTACCAATAAGCTTTTTAACAAAAAAAGCGGTTTTAAGCTAATCGGAATTTTTGATAAAAACGAAGCACTTTGCGGAAATATGATAAAAGGAATACCCGTAAGGCATATTAACTATATAGAAAATTTCTGTATTGATAACGAGCCTGTTTGCGCAGTAACCTGCATACCGTCAAACGATATGGCAGAGCTGACAGATTTGCTTGTAAACGTTGGAATAAAAAGCTTTTGGAATTTTTCCAATTATGATATTGCAATGGCTCATCCGGATGTACTCGTTGAAAATGTACACCTTACCGACAGTCTGCTTACCCTCGGATATCTTACAAACACCACTCTGAGAGAAACGGAGGAATAACCATTGCAGAAAATCAGTACAAAGGAAATTGTTGATGTGGTAAAATACAGTGACAATTCTGTTATACTTGTAGAAAAAATCCCACTGCCGAATCCAAATCAATACAAGGTACAATATTCTGTTGTGGATTTTGACAATAAAAGCATAGACGTGTCAACCAAAAGTGCATACCTGTATAAAAAATTCGGTGCCAACTTCAAAAGAATAAGTGAGATAATACCTAACTTTGTTCAGTGCGAGGCGTCGGTTCTTTATGACAGACGTGTGCTTGCCATATATCCCAACGGTGAGTCAGGTATTTTTGACCGTGAAGGTGAGCTGGAATGGAGCGGTGCCTTTGACTACCATGGCAAGCCCATAAAATGCCTTGCCCTTGAGGGCAAATACTTTTGGAGCGTTTGTCCTGAGGAAAACTGTGTTATCAGGTATTCCTGTCAAAATATGAAGGTGGATTTGAGAATAGGCGGAGTTGACGCACAAACCTTCATTAACCCAAGTCACATATGCTTTGACAGCGGCGACCTTTATGTATGCTGTGACGGCAACAAGGTAAGAAAAATTGACGGTAACAACTACACTGTTTCGGACTATTTGAATTTCACAGACAATATCAAGCGTTTTTACAAATACGGCGATTGTGCAATTGCAGTACTGACTGACGGCACCTATGTAATGGAAGTTTAAAGCTATAATAATAAATCCGGTGAGCGATGCTATTGATACGCTCACCGGATTTTATTTCACTGAATTTTTTGAATATTAGGATAATATCTAAACATAACCTTACCGATTATCTTATTCTTTTCCACAAATTTATTATTCCAAAATCTTGAATCACCGCTGTTATTCCTGTTGTCACCCAGCATAAAATAGCAGCCCTCAGGTACTTCATAAGGACCGTAATCACCCTTTGGCTCACAGTTTGTAACAAAGCTGTCGTCAAGCTGAATAACCTGACCGTCAGTTTTTGTAACATAAACAACACCGTTTACAATTTCCACGGTTTCACCGGGGAGACCGATTACCCTTTTAACATATATTGTATTTTCGTCATCAGGGAATTTAAACAGCACCACATCATACCTTTCAGGGTCTTCTGTGATGTAAGCAAGACGGCCGGCAATTATTCTGTCATTTTCTTCAATGGTATTCTTCATTGAGCCTGTAGGAACAACGGCGTTTGCAATAACAAAATATTTAAGCAAAAGAGCAATTACAACGGCAATAATAATGGGCAGTAAAAAATCAAATATTTCTCTTGCTTTGCTTTTTTCCTTTACCTCTGTATTTTCAGACATATGATACACCTCGGCATATGTTTTTTATTTATACTACCACAGTAAAGGAATTTATACAAGTTTAAATACCGATTTCCTCCTTCATTTCCCTTAAAATTTTACAGGAGTCATTAAATTTTTCCTGCTCCTCATTGCTGAGAGTCATTTGTAAAATCTCACGTACTCCGTTATGATTAACAACAGACGGTACTCCCACATATATACCCTGCTGACCGTACTCGCCTTTAAGATAAGTGGATACGGTGAAAATGGAATTTTCATCAAAAAGGATTGCACGTGTGAGCCTTGCAAGCACCATACCGATGCCGTAATAGGTGGCGCGCTTTGCCTTAATAATTTCATAGGCTGACTCCTTAACATCAACAGCAATTTTTTGCATATCCTCCATTAAGTTAGGATACTTAGTCTCCAAATCCTTTAAAGGATTAACGGATATTGCGGCATTGCTCCATGCACCAAATTCGGAATCACCGTGCTCACCGATAACATAGGCGTGAACATTTCTCGGATTAACATTAAAATAGTCGCTCATCATATGGCGAAGCCTTGCTGAATCCAGGGTTGTTCCGGAGCCGAGAACTCTGCCGGCAGGAAATCCGGAAAGGGTATAAACCGCCTGAGTCATAATGTCCACGGGATTAGACGCTATCAAAAACACGCCGTTAAATCCGCTGGAAACTATGGGCTCAACAATTGATTTGAATACCTTATAATTTTTTTGCAGTAGGTCACGTCTTGTTTCGCCCTCCTCCTGAGGAGCGCCGGCACATATAACTATAACATCTGCGTCTGAGCAATCACTGTATTCAACTGATTTTATTTTC
>CAMBQD010000165.1 GCA_945869905.1 uncultured Clostridia bacterium
ATTAAGTGTAATATCCTTAGTAAGCCTTGTCTGAAGCTGTACTCTGTCAGGAGTAACATCAGACTCGGCAGGGATAAGAAGGACATCGTCAAAGGTTAATCCTTCTTTTACAAACTTTGCACCGTATTCGCTCATAAATCCGCCTCCGTTTTTTTATTATTCTTTGAAAAGCAAATGCCTTTCTTTAATATTTTTACTATAATAACACTTTTTATATAAGTGTTCAAGTATAAATTTATTTTGAAAGCAAAACTATTGACTCAACCGTTTCCTCCACAGTAAGTCCGTCACAGTTGAGCACCTCGTCGGCATACCTTTCATAAAGCCCCAGCCTTTCGTTATACATATCGCGAAGGGTATGCCCTTTTTTCAGCACAACTCCCCTTGTAGTAATATTTGAAAGACGCTTTTCCATACTGTCATAGCTTAGGTGAAGGTAAATTATTTTTCCGAGTTCTTTAAGGTGGCGCATTGCCCTTTCACTGTAAACAACACTGCCTCCGGTGGCAATTACCGTTCCCTGAATATCAAGGGAAAGTATTGCCTTTTCCTCAGCCGCATTAAAATAATCTATACCGTTTTCGTCAATTATATTCTGGAGTCTTTTCCCCTCCAGGTTCTGCAAAAGCAAATCGGTATCAAAAAAATTTTTCAGGAGTGCCTTTGCCGCCAAAATGCCGCAGGTGGATTTACCGCTACCGGGCATACCTATGAGAATGATATTTGAATTCATTTCTTCACACCGACCTTTTTGCAAATCTCCGCCATTTTACATTCACTGCACAGGGGCTTACGTGCCGAGCAGGTATCCCTGCCGAACAAAACTATCCTGTGGCAAAAATCAGAGCCCTCATGGGCAGGAACAATTTTTTTAAGTGCAAATTCAATTTTCTTGGGGTCCTTGTTATTTACCAAGCCCAAGCGGTTTGAAATCCTTATCATATGGGTATCAACAACAATACTTTCCTTGCCGTAAATATCACCGACAATAAGATTGGCTGTTTTTCTGCCAACGCCGGGAAGGGTAATCAAATCCTCAATATTGTCAGGCACCCTTCCGTCAAATTTATCCCTTATCATCTGTGCCATACCGATAATTGATTCTGCTTTGCTTTTATAAAATCCGCAGCTGTGTATAAGCCCTTCAATATCCTTTACATCGGCATTGCAGTATTCGTCCAGGGTTTTATATTTATCAAAAAGAGCGGGAGTAACCATATTCACTCTTGCATCTGTACACTGAGCGGAAAGACGTACCGCCACCAAAAGCTCAAAGGGATTTGACGCCGTTAGGGAACAAATTGCCTCAGGATACAGCTCTTTAAGTATTTCAATTGCTTTAAGCACTCTCTCTTTTTTTGTCATCACTTTTCCTCTATTTTTATTTTATCCCAATAAGCCTTAAACGCCTGTTCATTTTTATTGGCACCGTATGTGTAATACTGTTTATCCTTAAGCTTATCCGGCAAATACTGCTGATATGTCCAATGGTTATCGTAATCATGCGGATAAACATAAAACTGCCCCTTAACCTCTGCGTCGTCGCCGTCAAAATGCTTATTTTGGAGCTGACGCGGAACAGGACCGTAATTGCCCGACCTTACATCCGCCAGTGCCATATCAATTGCCGCCTCACCGGAATTGCTTTTAGGCGCAGTTGCCACAAGGATAACTGCGTCTGCAAGAGGTATCCTTGCCTCAGGCAAGCCCACCATCATTGCAATATCAACCGCCGATTTAACAATAGGAATAATCTGCGGATAGGCAAGCCCCACGTCCTCACAGGCGCACACCACAAGTCTGCGACAGGCTGACGGCAAATCACCTGCCTCCAAAAGCCTTGCCAAATAATGTAAAGCGGCATCAGGGTCAGAGCCGCGCATGCTTTTTTGATATGCTGAGATTATATCATAGTGCTCGTCGCCGTCACGGTCATACCTGACGGAGCTTTTTTGAATAAGCTCATTTGCCGTTTCAAGCGTAATATGCTTTTTACCTTCGCTTGCAGGTGTGGCAAAAAAGCAGTTTTCAACGCTGTTAAGGGCTTTTCTGACATCACCGCCACAGCCCCTTGCCAGCTTTTCACAGACACCGTTTTCAATATCAAGGCTGATATTATGCTCCTGTGACAGCAGTCTAAAGCCCCTTTCCACAGCCGGCACAATATCATCACTTTCAACAGACTTAAATTCAAAAACCGTTGAACGTGAAAGAATTGCAGGATATATGTAAAAATAAGGGTTTTCAGTAGTTGATGCAATCAGTGTAATCTTTCCGTTTTCTATAAATTCCAAAAGGCTTTGCTGCTGACGTTTATTAAAATACTGTATCTCGTCAAGGTACAGAAGAATACCGTTGGGCGCAGTAAATGTGTCAAGCTCTGCCACAATATCCTTTATATCCTGAGTGGATGCAGTTGTGCCGTTTAGCCTGCGCAGGCTTCTGTTGGTGGCATTGGCAATTATTGACGCAACGGTTGTTTTGCCGACACCGCTGGGGCCGTAGAATATCAGATTAGGTATATCACCCGACATAATCAGGTTATAAAGTGCCTTGCCCGGCGACAGTAAATGCCGCTGGCCCACCACATCGTCAAGAGATGACGGGCGTATTCTGTCTGCAAGAGGTTTATTCATCACTTATCTCCTTGTTCATCTGTGCTGTTTTTGAGTAGACACAGCCGCAATAGTTTTGCCTGTATAATTCAAACTGCTTTGAAAGCTCAATTGAACGCTTATATCCTTCGCGCTTTTTAAAATCCGACGGTAACCAAGCCACGCCGTATTTTTCGGCAAGGTCAAAGCCTATTTCATTTATCCTTTGGGCATTTTTGAGAGGGCTTATGGAAAGGGTTGTACAAAAATAATCAAAATTATTTTCCTTTGCCGTTTCAGCCGTTTTTTCAAGCCTTAAGCGGTAGCATCTAAAGCATCTTTCACCGCCCTCACGGCAATCCTCATATCCCCTTGCAATGTTAAAAAATTCCTTACTGTCATAAACGCAGTCCATAAAGGAAACCTTGTTTTTAACAGGCAAGTTGTTAATTAGCCTTATCTGCTCAGCCCTGCGTTTTTCATACTCCGCCTGCTCTGAAATATTGGGATTATAGTACAGCACGGTAATGCTGAAATAATTTGACAGGTATTCTATCGTATAGCTGGAGCAGGGCGCACAGCAGCTATGCAGTAAAAGAGAGGGCGTTGAGTCCTCTCTTTCAATTTTGTCCGTTATTTTGTCCAGCATTAATTGGTAATTTATCTTATTCATCAGCCTAAATAATTTTTTGGATTTGCACGT
>CAMBQD010000166.1 GCA_945869905.1 uncultured Clostridia bacterium
ACCTGTTCCGGCGTGATTTTCAGCAGGGAGGAAAGGCCTGAGGAATGTATGTACAATGTTGTTCACAATCAGCTTGTGGCAAGTGCATATGCCGTTCAGAAGGGACGCAGAATAAATCCTAACTTTAAAATGGGATGTATGATAGCCTTTGTACCTATTTACCCTTATTCCTGCAATCCTGATGACGTAATGCTTTCTTTGGAGGCTATGAGGGACAGATATCTTTTCGGCGATGTTCACGTTAGGGGTGAGTATCCGTCATATATTCTCAGGGAATGGGAAAGAAAGGGATATAATATTGATATATCCGACGTGGAAAAGGAAATTTTAGAAAAAGGCACGGTAGATTTTGTGGGGCTGAGCTACTATATGAGCAATGCTGTTAAGGCTGATGAACGCAGTGAAGGCAGCGGAGTTGACGGATATCCCGGAAGTGTTGATAACCCCTATGTTAAGAAAAGTCAGTGGGGCTGGCAGATTGACCCTGTAGGCTTAAGATACAGCTTAAACCTGCTTTATGAAAGGTACGGAAAACCGCTTTTTGTAGTGGAAAACGGATTTGGTGCAGCTGATACCGTAAACAGTGACGGCAGTATTGACGATGATTACCGAATTGAGTATTTAAGTGCACATATTAAGGAAATGAAAAAAGCAATAGCTTTAGACGGCGTTGACGTGATGGGTTATACACCTTGGGGATGTATTGATTGTGTTTCCTTTACCACCGGTGAAATGAAAAAACGTTACGGCTTTATTTATGTTGACAGGGATAATGAGGGTAACGGAAGTCTTCAGCGCAAACGAAAAAAATCGTTTTATTGGTACAAAAAGGTTATTGAAACAAACGGAGAAGCATTATAAAAGGTAATGACGGCACGAATATGCCGTTATTGCATTTTATGGACAAATATATACTTACTGTACATTATCATTAATTTCTTGCTTTGCAGTGTTTCCATATGGTATATTACAATTAGATTCATGGAATCAAAAATTGCAAGGAGAGATTATATGAAAAAATATTATCACTTTTAATGGCATTGGTTATGACTGTAACCTGTTTGGGTATCGGATCTGTTACTGCCAGCGCAGCAGATGATTATGATTCCGAATATCAAGAGGTATTGAATTTCTTTAAATCTGCACAGACTATTACCACAGATAAGCCTGTTGAAATAAGTCTTGATTCGCAGGCATCGTCTTATACCGATGCCCTGGCAATAATAAAATTTGTTGCACCTAAAACTGCTTACTATGAATTTGTTTGCGATACCATTCCGGAAACCGGATTTTCTGACAGTATGGTTATTGCAGATGACGATGATGAAGACTGCTACAGCGGTATAGGCGTCGGCGGAAATTATTACGGAGATTATTACGACGATTACATTGTTGCTGCAAAGTGCATTGCAGGAAAAACATATTATGTATTATTTGAAGGCTCTGAGTGTGGCAAGTACACAACAAATGTAACTGTTCGTACCCACGCCCATAAGCTTGACAAGGCATATTCCTGGCCTGCATATATTGACGAGGAAAACAAGGACTCAGATGACGGCGGTAAATGGCAGCCCTGTCTGTACTGCGGTGTTGAAAAAACTGTTGAAACATATTACGCTCCAAAGACGATGACACTTTCAACAACCTCTTGTTACTACACCGGTAAAGCAAGAATTCCAAAGGTAACCGTTAAGGATAGAAAAGGAAATGTTATTCCTGCATCAAATTACAAGGTTACCTGCAAGAACAATGTTCTTCCCGGCAAGGCAACAGTTACAGTAACATTTAACGGCGTAAAATATGAAGGCACAATGAAAAGAACCTTTATTATTAAGCCAAATTCAATGTATGCACCAAAGGTTTCATCACCTAAATCAAGACAGTTAAAGGTTAACTGGATTAGAAACGGTAACGTAAGCGGTTATTATGTTCAGTACAGCACATCTTCAAAATTCCCAAGCGGTTCATCAACAAAGGGTGTGTTTATCGGTAAGAATACAGTGGGTACAACAACTGTATCAAATCTTAAGCCCGGCACATATTATGTAAGAACACGTGCATTCAAGACAATTGACGGTAAGAATTATCACGGTACTTGGAGCAAGGTTTCAAAGGTAACAGTTAAAAAGTAAAAATAAGCGCATAAAAATCCTCCGACTATAGTCGGAGGATTTCTTTTTATGTAGGTATCATTCTTTTACTGTTTCGATTACACCCTCTGCAAGACCTGCAATGCCCTGAATTTCCGAAGGAATGATAATCTTTGTTGCCTGACCGTCGGCAGCCTTGGCAAATGCCTCAAGGGATTTCAGCTTGATAACAGCGTCCTTTGCATCAGCCTCATTTAAGAGCTTTATTGCATCGGCAGTAGCTGTCTGTACCTTTAGGATAGCCTCAGCCTCACCTTCAGCCTCACGTACCTTGGCTTCCTTAACAGCCTCTGCGTGAAGAATAGCGGACTGCTTTTCAGCCTCAGCTTCAAGGATTTTTGACTCCTTATGACCTTCAGCCACAAGAATTCTTGACTGCTTTTCACCCTCTGCCCTGAGGATTGCCTCACGGCGTTCACGCTCAGCCTTCATCTGCTTTTCCATTGCGTCCTGAATTTCTCTGGGCGGGATAATATTTTTAAGCTCAACTCTGTTAACCTTAATGCCCCATGGGTCGGTTGCCTCGTCAAGAATAACCCTGATTTTTGCGTTAATTGTGTCACGAGAGGTGAGGGTTGAGTCAAGCTCAAGCTCACCGATAATGTTACGCAGTGTGGTTGCAGAAAGGTTTTCAATTGCTGAAATCGGGCTTTCTACACCGTAGGTGTAAAGCTTTGGGTCGGTAATCTGGTAAAATACTACCGTATCAATCTGCATTGTAACGTTATCCTTTGTGATAACGGGCTGTGGCTTAAAGTCAACAACCTGCTCCTTAAGGGATACGATTTTTGCAATTCTGTCAATAAACGGAATTTTTACGTGAATACCTGTTTCCCAGGTTGCAAAGTAGGTACCCAGTCTTTCAATAACATATGCCTTTGACTGAGGTACAACCCTGATATTTGTTAAGATAAGTGCGATAATTGCAATAATTACCACAGCTAAAATAATGAAAAGTACCATAAAATTTCTCCTTTATTTTTTGTTTTTAACCATCAGCTTAACTCCCTCAATTCTGTCAATGATTATTTCACTGCCTGCGGGAATAACGCTGTTGTCAATTGAACGCGCAGTCCAGATTTTTCCGTCAACCTTCACCTGACCTGTAGCCTTGATATTATCAATATCCTCCGCCACGATA
>CAMBQD010000167.1 GCA_945869905.1 uncultured Clostridia bacterium
CCGGTATTATACTTATCTGTATGACGGCTGTAACGCGAATACCCGTATTTCCTGTAGCCGTATCTTCCGTAGGAAATACTCTCTATTCCCTTTGTTATCCTGTTCAGTACCGCACCGATAACCTTGGCATTCAAATTATCAAAGGCAGACAGACCTTCTCCGATATTTCTGCGGGACACAATATCCTGTGCAACAACATACAGTACGGCATCTGCATAATCGCCGATTACTGCGGCATCGGACAGATATCCGATTGGAGGTGCGTCAATAATGACAAACTCAAATATTTTACTAAGCTCCTCAATAAGTCTCTTTGCGTCGTCACTGCCAACCAACTCCGCCGCATCGGCATTGTTCTTCTTTTCCACGGCTACATACAGGTTTTTACTGTGGGTTGAATAAACACAGTGGTTTAAATCAACCTTGCCTCTAACATAATCCGAAACAGAATTAACATCGTTGTCAATCTTCATATACTCGGCAATGCTGGGAACGCGAAAATCAAAATCAACCAACACAGTGTTATACCCTTTTACTGCAATTGCACGTGCCAAATTGGCGGCAATAACGCTTTTGCCCTCGCCGGATATGGTGCTTGTTACAACTACTGATTTAAAGCCCTCCTCTTTGCAACGGCGTATAACGCTGTTTCTAAGAGTGAAAATTCCCTCTTTAAACTTGTAGTTGGAATTTTTATCCTCCACATTCGGTATTAGCTTGTCAGAGGAGTCCTTGCTCCTCTTTTTGCGCGTATACTCCGGTACAGAGCCAAGGCATACTGTATTATATGCCTCCGATATATCACTGCCTCTAATGATTGTTGAAGTAGCAAGAGATAAAAGAACAATAACAAGCAGTCCGGCAATTGCCCCAACGGCACTGCCCATAACTGCCTTAGAGGCATAGTTTGGATAGTTTATGGGAACGGTAGAAACACTTGACGTGTCAATTAAGCTCAGCTGAGTTGAGCCGATAATGAATTTGGCTACCTCGGGATAATTGTTAATAACGCTGGCAAGAACGTTATATGCCCTTTGGGGATTAGTGGAATTTACCGTTATGGTAAACAGATTTGTGTCCTCCACAACCGATGCGGTTATGGTTTCACTTATTGAGTCAACCCCTAAATCACGGCACACAACCTTGTTAAGAGAGCCGGAGGTTAAAATATTGGGAAAGGTTTTGGCAAGCTGATTTGCAGTCGCCTTATTATACTGCTGGGCAGATGATTTTGCCACATCCACATTTACCGTAAAGGTGGCAGAGGCGGAATACTGGGGAACATAGGTTATGTACGTGTATGACACCAGCAGTCCTGCTGCCAGAACGGCAAAAATCAAAATAATAATCCACAGCCTTCTGAACCATTCGGAAAAGTGGTATACCAAATCCTCAATAAAATGCTTTTGCTCAAAGTCAATTCTTGAGTTATTTTCCATCAGCGCCCTCCTTTCGGGAAGAGCCACTGTTTTTTCCTGCTCCGGCATACTTGCCGTATTTTCCGTATTTACCGTACCTGCCGTATCCGGAATACTTATTGTATCCGCCGTAATAGGCATAGCCGTAGCTTGCAGGATTTGAAGCAGATGCACTGTCGTTAAACACCGCACCCAAAAGCGGGGTTTCCGTTCTTGTTAAGGCGTCAATGGAATCATTGACAACCATAGTCCTTGCCTCGTCCTCACGCACTACAATGAGCGTAGCGTCAGAGGCGGCGACAACATCGTCAATGTCACTTACAAGTGCAATGGGCGGTGTGTCAATAATTATCATATCATACATAGATTTAAGATCCTCCACAACGGAGGTAAGTGAGCTCCTGCGAAGGGCCTTGTTTACGTCGGCAACACCATTGTTTGAAACAAGAAAGTCAATGCCAAGCTTATCGTTTTTCAAAATATAGCTCTCTATTCCGACATTCCTGTCATCCTGCATAAAGTAATCGGAAAGCTGCTTATCATCCGGTACGGAAAGCTCAAATATTTTGGCAACGGCAGGATTCCTAAGGTCGAAATCAGCCACCAAAATCCTATATTTCTTTTTTGCCAAGGATAATGCCAAATTAGCCGCAACGGTTGTCTTGCCTTCGTTTTCCAGAGAGGATGATACGGCAAATGCCTTGTATCCCTTGTGCTTTGCCTCACGCTCAATTTTTGCACGCAGCTTGTTATAAGCCTCCTGAAAAGGAAATGAGCTTGTGGCGTCGGAAATCAAAAGACCGACTCTTTTTCTTCTTTTTTCGTGGGGAACGGTAACATAAAGCTTTGTATCAAGCTTTTTTTCAACCTGTCTTTCATTCTTAACCGTGTCCTTAAGGAAGGACAGAACAACTATAAGGGCAAGCATTAAAACAGCCCCCACCATAAAGCCTATTATTGCCCACTTAACAGCTCCGGAGCTGTTATCAGCGTGAGTAGGAACAGAGGGCGCGTCAAACACATCAAGCACCGCATTTCCCATTACCTCATCGGAAAAGGTGGGATAGTTTCTGATTACCGAGCAAAGTATTTCATAGCTGTCCTTAGGTGTTGAGGCAGAAACGCTGAGTACCAAAAGATTTGTTTCCTCCACCACCTTTGCGCTTATTACGGCGTCAAGGTCGGTTAATTCCAAATCCTCCTTAACCGCCTCGTTAAGAGCATTTGAGTCCAATATCATTTTGAACACCTGATTTAACTGAACGGTTGTTGTAAGATTTGAATATGCGTCATAGCTGCCGTCCTTTGTGGATACAAGGAAGGTTGTTTCGCTGGTATAAAGGGGTTTAAAGGTTTCCGTCTTCAGAATAAAAAATCCCGTAGCAAAAACAACTGCAGAAAGTATAATCAAAAAAATCCTTTTTACAACATCACGTATAATACTTGTTACCGAAATATCGTCAAGGCTGAAGCGGTTATCCGCCAACTGCTGAGAGGAGCTAATCTTCTTTTCCATTATCTTGCCTCCTCTCCGGTAACCGTTACAACAATATTTTCCGCCGCAACGTCGCCGCAGGAATTTGTTACGGTTATCTGAACCGAATAAGTCCCCGGTATACCCTCTGAAACATTATTAACCTCTAACTTAATTTGGTCGGATATATCACCGTCAATTACGTCTTTAGCAGAAAGCTGTGCCAATATTTCCGTATAATCTCCGGTGGGGACATATATGTGCCTGTCACTTGTAAAAACAGGCGACCTGTAATCGCTGTAGGTTATATCCCTGTCAAGCTTTG
>CAMBQD010000168.1 GCA_945869905.1 uncultured Clostridia bacterium
TGAAGAGGTTATCTCCTACTGCTATACAAAAAAGCACAATGACGCCTCTCCCCTTTCAACAATTGAAAAATACACAAAAAAGAAGGGCTTTGTTAATGCCACCGCAGATTTTACACTGCTTTCAATAGTTAAAACAAAAACAAATTATTCATTGATGCCCACATTTAACGACTACGAAAAGGGTCCCCTTGCCATTGACGATGACGAGCGTATACTGATGAACCCGTACAAAGAGGGTGAAATGGCTGAGGTTATCAGGGACTTTATTCAGGTTTACGTTAAGGCAAATATCTTCTACAAGGAAATACAGGAGCTTGAAGAAGAAAAGAAAAACAAAAATAACTGATATATGAAAAGCATAACAATAAGCAGTAAGGATGCAGGGCAGAGGGTTGACAGGCTGATACAAAAGACCTTTAACCGTCTTCCCAAGTCGCTGATGTTTAAAGAGATAAGAAAAAAGAATATAAAGGTCAATAAAAAACGATGCACACCCGAGCAGATACTGAACGAGGGAGATGTGCTTGAGCTTTATCTGAAGGATGAGGTTTTGCAGGAGAAGGAAAAGCACTATGATTTTCTCAAAGCCTCAACGGATTTGGATATTATCTACGAGGATGAAAATTTAGTTCTGCTTAACAAAAAGGTAGGTATTTTATGCCACCCTGACGGCAGGGATTATACCGACAATCTTGTGGCAAGGCTTAAACGGTATCTTTACGAAAAGGGTGAATGGAGTCCCGAGGACGCCTCCTTCACGCCCTCCCTTGCCAACAGAATTGACCGCAACACCGGCGGAATTGTTATTGCCGCTAAAAAATCACAGGCACTTAAAGAAGTAAACGAAAAAATAAAAAGCCGTGAAATAGAAAAATACTATCTCACGGTTGTTCACGGAAAAATGCCTAAGAACAGCGAAATTCTGACGGCTTATCTTACAAAGAATGAAAAGAAGAATATGGTGACTGTTACGGACATCCCCACAGATAATTCAAAGGAAATAATCACTCAGTATACGGTGCTTGATTATTACGGTGACGCTTCGCTTTTAGAGGTTAAGCTGCTTACCGGCAGAACACATCAAATAAGAGCACACCTTGCACACATCGGTCATCCCCTTTACGGCGACGGCAAATACGGTATTGATAAGGGCAGATACCGTCAGGCACTTTACAGCTATAAGCTGAAGTTCAATTTCAATGACGAAAACTGCCTGAGCTACCTTAACGGCAGAGAATTTCAGGCAAAGGATATAAAAATCTATGACGACTTTAAGGAGAGAAAATATTAATGAAGGATAAATTTATAAGAATACTGTCACCAATTCAGCTTGCAGTTGTGGCGGCTCTTGACATAGCGGTTATCGGTTACGGAATTTTTGCTATAAAGAAAATAATGCAAAGGCCGCGAATGGCTGTAATATTTTTTGCAGCTTGCGTAGTTTTCGGACTTATTGTGGCGGTACTTGTTACAAAAGAGGTTGTATCCCACGGCGTAATCTTCCACGATGATGAAATGGAATTTACGGGGCTTGACAGCGACAATATTTTTGCATATGAGGATATCACTGCTGTTGAAACAGAAAAGGATGACAAGCCAAGCCTTGTTAAAAACTTTGTTGACAGGCAGTCAAAAATAATAATTACCTTAAAAGACGGACGGGTTGAAACAATTTACATTGGAGTAACAACAAAAAACACCCTGCAAAAAATCAGCGACGAAATCTGCACCCGCGCAGGAATACCGCCCGTTACAATTAATCAATAAAGAGTAATCAGAAAACAAAGAGCAGCAGGATAACCTGCTGCTCTTACTGTTTTATTTTGTCTTTACAGCTTTGCAATTTCCTCACGGAATGCCTCTACGGAATCAAATTCCTTGTACACTGAAGCAAAGCGAACATATGCCACCTCGTCAATAAGCTTAAGCTTTTCCATAATAAGCTCGCCTATTCTGGCAGATGTTACCTCACGGTCAATGGCAGACTGGAGAGTTGCCTCAATCTCACTGATAGCCGCCTCAAGCTCGGACACGGTTACAGACCTTTTTTCACAGGCACGAAGCATACCCTTTAAAATCTTATTACGGTCAAAAACCTCTCTGCTTTTATCCTTTTTGATAACAATAATAGGAACATCCTCTATTGTTTCATAGGTGGTAAATCTCTTACTGCACTGCAGGCATTCACGGCGACGGCGAATACGCTCATTTTCATCAGTAGGACGCGAATCAATAACCTTGCTTTCTACAAAGCCGCAGAACGGACATCTCATTGGAAATTCCTCCCTTTAGTGATTAAACTAAGTATAGCACAACATATAGAAAAATGCAAGTATTTTTACTTTACAACTATATATTGACATTATTGCGACTTTTCCGGCATATGTTCCCTTTTATTGTATAAGAACATCCAAACTGCCATTGCACAAATTATGAAATATCCTATAAACGACCACAAGTCAGGTACCTGTCCTCCAAGGAAGAAATAACCGCTGATGGCAGTGAATATTACATTTGAGTAATCATAAATGGATATTTCCCTGCTGGGAGCAAAGGTATATGCCGCAGTAATGCTGAACTGTCCGCCGGCCGCACACACACCCACCATAATCAAATATATCCACTGCATTTTTGTCATTGGATGGAAATTAAAAATCAAATACGGCACCGTTACAATGCAGGAAAACAGTGAAAAGAAGAATACAGTAAATCTGCCGTTTTCACCCTTGTTACCCATATGGCGAACGCAGGTATATGCCCCTCCTGCGCAAACTCCGCCGATAAAGCCGCACACCGACGGCAAAAGCTGAGAGTTGCTCATAGTAGGCTTAATAACAAACATTGCGCCGATAAAGGCGATGCCTATTGCCACCGCCTGCTTTGGCTTAACCTTTTCCTTTAAAAAAATTGCGGAAAACAGCAGGGTAAAAAACGGGCTCATTTTATTCAGTATAGCCGCATCGGCGGTAGACGCCATTTTTGTTGTGGCATAAAAATTACCAAACACTCCCAAAAGTCCTGCCGATGACCTAATGATATGATACTTAAGACAGCCCTTATGGGGCTTAAATTGCTCCTTATTTTTCAGCAGTGCCGCCGTTGCAATAAAAACCGCCACAAGATTTCTGAAAAAAACCTTTTGAAAAACAGGCACATCACCGGAAAGATTAATAAAGCTGCTCATTCCGCTAAAGCATAAAGCCGACAGCAAAAT
>CAMBQD010000169.1 GCA_945869905.1 uncultured Clostridia bacterium
TTGTCTGGAAACAGGACTGAAGGCAATCGTCCATACTCTTGTAATGAAGATAGAATGTGCTCTTATTGATATCGGCTCTTTTGCATAATTCCAAAACAGTTATTTTGCTTGTTTCTTTTTCTACCATAAGGTCAAGCACTGCGTTAAAAACTGCGGTACGTGTTCTTTTTATTCTTCTGTCCATAAACGACCTACACTCCGAATTATTGTTGAATAGATTTGCTAAAATAACGAGTATAAGCATTCTAACACAACATTTGTCACAAATCAATAAAGTGTCAAATATTCGGCATAACGTCTAAAAAAGTCGAATAATATTTGTACAAAAATACAATTAAACTTTGATAATATTTTAACAAATATAAAATATTGAAAATAAGATATTGTAAAGTAAAAATTTGTATTGTATAATATAAAATGTATAAAATGTGAAATAAAATACGGAGGATTAAATATGAGTGATTGTAGAGGCTGCCAGGGCGGCGATTGGCTCAAGGGTAAAACTGTTGTTGTTACAGGCGCTTCAGGCGGAATGGGAGCAGGCATTGCCGCAACATTAATCAAAAAACACGGCTGCAGAGTTGTAGGCGTTGCCAGAAGTGAGTCCAAAATGCTTAAGTTTATTGAGGAGCTGGGACCTGCTTATGCTCAGCAGTTTTCATATAAGCTTTTTGATGTATCCAGCAGGGAAAACTGGGAGAATTTTGCTCAGGAGCTTTTAGATGACGGTATCCGTCCGTCCGTTCTTATTAATAACGCAGGTATTCTTCCTAAGTTTAAGAGGTTTGACAGGTACTCATACGATGAAATTGAAAAGGCAATGAACATCAATTTCAATTCCTGTGTGTACGGAGTTAAAACATTTCTTCCGATTCTTTTAGAGGAAAAGGACCCTGCAATTATTAACGTTGACTCATCTGCTGCACTGATGACTCTTGCAGGCACATCAATGTACAGCGCGTCAAAGGCTGCTCTTAAAGGCTTTACAGAGGCGTTAAGAGTTGAGTTTAAGGGCAAGATGTATGTTGGCCTTGTTTGTCCCGGATTTACTAAGACGGATATTTTCCGTGACCAAAAGAATGACGGCGGCAAGGGACAAAAAATAATGGATATGATTTCCACTGATTGCGACATTATGGTTAAAATGATTATGTTCGGTATTGAGCATAAAAGACCTATGATGGTTCACGGACTTGACGCTCACGCAATGTCAGCGTTTAACAGACTTCTTCCTGTTAAGGGCTCGGAGCTTTTCTCACTGGTTATGAAACTGGCTGATATTGATTTGTTCAGTGAAGTATTTAAAGACTGATTGTTATTTTAAAGGACGAGGCTGTCTGTAATGACGGCTTCGTCTTTTGTGTTTTTGGGGAGGCTATTATGGTAGAAGATGTTACAAAGCAAAAGCATATGAAATTTAAGGAGATAGCCGCGTATTCGCTGGGATTATTCGGATTTCAGGCAATTGTGGGTTTGCTTAATTCATATCAGGCGGAGTTTGATGCGTCAATATTAGGTGCTGATATTGCCGTTGTGGGTATTCTTATCCTTATTGCAAAAATTGTATCGGCAGTGTTTGACCCCATTGTGGGAAATATGATTGACCGTTCAAGCAGTAAAAACGGTAAGTTCAAATCAATGATTATGTATTCAATTGCACCACTGCTGATTATGACGGCAGATTGTGTGGATTATTACGAGTATGAAACCGGCAAACGTATGGAGGGCGCCGCCTATTCCATATTAACGCTTACCATTAAGGTTTGTCTTGCATTGGGTACTGCCTTGGGACTTGTGTTTGTTCAGCTTTCAGGCTATTCCGTCACCGTTGCACAAATTTCAGCAGGTGCGGCAACAGGCTTTGACCTGCATACAAAGGACATTGTATTCTTTGCATATACCGTAGTTCCCGGTGTGCTTGCACTGCTTTCCGCAATTCCTATGTTTAAATATGATATTTGCGGGGAGAAGAAGGCTAAAATTGCAACTGAGCTTGCAAAAAGAAGAAAATCAGCGGAATAATTAATAACTTATGAAATATTTGTTAAAAGTCAGGATGGTGTTGACCGTTCTGACTTTTATCTGTTATAATTAAATAAAGTAATTTTTGGAGTGGGTTTTATGAAAAGGTTTACTTCTCTTTTTATTGCCATAGTTATGGTGCTTTCCGTACTCGGTAGTGTTGATGCAGTTTATGCACAGGAACCACCGGTATGGACTGCAGGTGAAAATGTAAAGGTTACTCTTGATAAGGGTGTGCTTACTGTCAGCGGTAACGGTGATATGCAGAATTATTCTAAGAGTAATTTGCCGG
Source organism: uncultured Clostridia bacterium (assembly GCA_945869905.1). Lineage (GTDB taxonomy): Bacteria > Bacillota > Clostridia > Oscillospirales > Acutalibacteraceae > Eubacterium_R. The sequence goes on from CAMBQD010000169.1 coordinate 2,315, forward strand.
GCTGGAACAGGAATAACGGTGAAATTGTAAAAATAGTGGTTGAGAAGGGTGTAACCTCAATCGGTGACTTTGCCTTTTCAAGTATGATGAGTGTAACAGAGGCGGTTATTTCCGATACAGTCACATACATAGGTGAAAGGGCTTTTTCAGGCTGTTATCTGCTTAGCAAAATTGATATTCCTGCGTCTGTTGATACAATCGGCAGCTGTGCCTTCAGTACATCTCTATCCGGTATGACCAAATTGAGCGAAATTGCGGTTGACGCAAATAATAAAAGCTTTGTTGCTGAAAACGGTATCTTATATAATAAGGTAAAAACCGTAATTTATAAAATTGTGCCAAAGACAGATATAGAAATATTAGATGTTGCACCAACTGTTGCTTCTATTAAGAACGAGGCAGCTTTAACCTGTACTGCTATTAAGGAGGTAAATCTGCCCGATTCTGTAAACTTGGTAGGGGCAAAGGCATTTGCAGAATGTAAAAATCTTGCAAAGGTTGTTGTTAATAACCGTGACTGTGACCTTGAGCTTGGTGCTATCCCAAATAACTCAGGCTTAAAGCTTTACGGCTATGCCGATTCAAACATTGCCCTTTATGCTAAAAATAACGGATATGTTAATATTGAATTTGTGTCCTTTGAATGTGTGAATCATAAATGGGATAACGGTGTTGTAACAAAAGCCGCCACCTGCACAGCAACAGGCGTAAAAACATATACCTGCACAGTATGCGGTGAAACAAAGACAGAAGCAATTGCCAAGAAAGCACACACCTATAAAAACTATGTCACTAAGGCAACAATGAGCGCAAACGGAAGTATAGTAAATAAATGCTCAGTGTGCGGTGCAAAGAAATCTACCTCAACAATATATAAGGCATCCTCAGTTGCTC
>CAMBQD010000170.1 GCA_945869905.1 uncultured Clostridia bacterium
TATGTATTAAGGTCAATTCCCTGCATCTGCAGTCTGTAACTGTAGTCCTGAATCATCTCATCAGTTCTGTGCGCAAACATACATTCCGGAATTTCACATTCCATATTTTCAACAACCTGCTCAATAAGCTGATTTTCAAAATCTGTCTTTGCTTCCTGTTCCTTCTTTTCGGAAATCTGCTTTTTGATGTCAGCCTTTAACTCGTCAAGAGTATCAAATTCGGAAACATCCTTTACAAACTCGTCATCAAGTTCAGGCATTTCCTTTTTCTTGATTTCGTGAATTTTACATTTGAATACGGCGTCCTTGCCTGCAAGCTCAGCCGCATACTCCTCAGGGAAAGTAACATTAACGTCAAATTCCTCGTCAATATTATGTCCTGCAACCTGCTCCTCAAAGCCGGGAATAAATGAACCTGAGCCAAGCTCAAGGGGATAATTTTCGCCCTTGCCGCCTTCAAATGCCTCGCCGTCAACAAAGCCCTCAAAATCAATTTCCGCAGTGTCGCCCATCTCGGCGGCTCTGTCATCAACTGAAACAAGACGTGAATTTCTGTCACGCATATTTTCAAGCTCCTTGTCAACGTCCTCATCGGAAGCCTCTGTAGGAAGCATTGTTGCTGAAAGTCCCTTGTACTCACCAAGCTTAACCTCAGGATAAACGGTAACCTTCATTTTCATTTCAACACCTTCAGCCTTGCTCATTACAGGCACCTCAAGGTCGTAGGGCTGGTCAACTGTTCTCAACTCAGCCTCGCTGATTGCCGCAGTAACAGCCTCAGGATAAACGATTTCAAGTGCCTCCTCGTAAAATGCACCTTCACCGTACACCTTTTCAATCATACCCTGTGTTGCCTTACCCTTACGGAAGCCGGGAATTTGAATGGATTTTCTCTGTTTCATATATGCAGATTTACAAGCCTCAGTGAAAACCTCAGGTGTAACAGTAACCTCAATCTCATAGGTATTTGTATCAATTTTATTAGATGATTTAAGTGCCATAATTATGACCTCCTAACAAATTTTTCTAATCACCGAAATGGCATTATAACATAAATAATATATAATATCAAGCAATTTTAAAATTTCTTAATCAAATACGGTGTGAAATTTAATCTGTCCGCTGAAATGAGTTTAAAATCTATACCCTCTACCCTGTCATCAATGGCATATTTTGCCGCCACACCGTGAAGATGCCCATAATAGCATTTTTTTATACCGTACTGCTTAAGCAATTTTAATATTTCATCACATTTTTCGTTGGTGGTAACTGGCGGATAATGTAGAAAAACGATTTTCTCGTCGCAATTTGCACTGTCAAGGGACATCTTTAACCTCATTACCTCTCTATTGAGCACCTTTTCATCCTGCGCATCTTCGGAGTCAAAAAGCCATCCCCTGCTTCCGCAGACTGAAAAGCCGTTAAAATCAAAGGAATTATTATACAAAAACGAAATTGTTTTAAAGCCGTTTTCATCTAAAAACTCATTCATTTTTTTTACTGTATTCCACCAGTAATCGTGATTACCCTTTAAAATTATTTTCCTGCCGTTAAGCCTGTTAATAAAATCAAAATCAGCCTTAAGCTCATTAAAACTCATCGCCCAGCTTATATCGCCGGCAATTATCACATAATCATTGTCAGCTATTAAATTATTCCAATTTTTTTCCAACCTGTCAGTATAATTTTCCCAACCGCCGAAGGTGTCCATCGGTTTATTTGTTCCGAAGGACAAATGGGTATCTGCTATAGCAAAAAGTGACATAACATCTCCTCAGAATAAAAATAAAAAATCAGTGAATAATATATTTGAAGGGAGTGAAACAAAATGGATAACGAAATCAAAGGAATTTCCTGCGAGGTTAAAAACTGTAAGTACCATGATGAATCAAACAACTGTCACGCAGGTCACATCCGTGTAGGTGACAGGTCTGCAACAAGCGTGTCTGACACAGTATGCGAAACATTTGAGTGCTGTGACAGCTGTCAGTGCAGATAACAACCCCTTTAAACAGAAAATACGGCTCCTTTGAGAGCCGTATTTTTTTATAGATTTAAGAGTTTAAATACCATTTGGCTCATATCCTCTTTGTCACAAACGTCGGTAAATCTAACTGCCTTGTCCTTAAGGTTTGCAAGAGGCTTAGGCACATCTGCGCCCGTAACCCTGTTAAGCTCGCTAACCATATCAAACTCATCAAGCTCAGGCTTGTTACCATCCAAGACTGCGCTCAGTACGCTGGCAGAAAACTTATATGGCGACGCCGTAGAATCAATAACTGTCGGAATATCATCGCCTGTTGCCTTTACATATTCTTCATAGACCTTAACTGCAACGTCAGTATGAGTGTCACAAAGATAATTATATTTTTCAAAGTGCTCCTTTATTGCAGAGTCCACATTGTCCTCACCGGTATAGCCGGCATCAAATACAGACTGAATTTTTGACAAAAGCTCATCTGAAATACTGTATTTACCATCAACCGAAAGCTTTTTCATCAAATCGGCAACAAGAGCATCGTTTTCACCGCTCATATGGTAAAGCAGTCTTTCCAAATTTGAAGAAATAAGAATATCCATTGAGGGTGATGTGGTGGTGTAAAAATCTCTGTTTCTGTTGTAGGTACCTGTCTTTAAGAAATCGGTTAAAACATTGTTTGAGTTTGAGGCGCATACAAGAGTTTTAATGGGAAGTCCCATCTGCTTTGCATAATAGCCTGCAAGAATATTACCGAAATTACCGGTAGGCACAACAACATTAATTTCATCGCCTGCATTGATTTTGCCCATTTCAAGCAAATCACAGTAGGTGGAGAAATAGTAAACTATCTGCGGAACAAGTCTTCCCCAGTTAATAGAGTTTGCAGAGGAGAACATCATATTCTTTTTTGCAAGCTCATCTTTAATTTCTGCATTTGTAAAGATTGATTTTACTGCGCTTTGTGCGTCGTCAAAATTACCGTTAATTGCACAAACAGCTACGTTTTCACCCTCCTGAGTGGTCATCTGCAGCTTTTGCATAGGTGAAACGCCGTCAACAGGATAAAATACCAAAATTTTTGTGTTGTCAACATCCTTGAAGCCTTCAAGGGCGGCCTTGCCTGTATCACCTGATGTTGCTACAAGAATAACAATTGTTTTGCCGCCGGCAGTTTTCTTTGCGGAAACAGTCATAAGAT
>CAMBQD010000171.1 GCA_945869905.1 uncultured Clostridia bacterium
TTTGTGCCGAAAATACTTGGCGGGCAGCCGCCCGGGAAAATAGGTAATGCCGACATCTTAGCCTCGTATCTTTAGATACGAGGTTTTTTATTGACTTTTTTTTATTTCATAAGTGCTAAAAATCCCAATAATAAATTTAAAAAAGTTTAAAAAATATATTGACATATCAAAACTTATTTGTTATTATATTTAAGCACTTGAGAGATATTCCTCAATAGCTCAGTCGGTAGAGCATGCGGCTGTTAACCGCAGGGTCGTTGGTTCGAGTCCAACTTGGGGAGCCATATGGGACGCATCCGAAAATTTTCCAAATAGGAAATACTTTCGGGTGCGTTATTTTTTGCATTGATTTTGTGTAAAACAAATATGTACCAATTATTACTTTAATAAACATAATTATTCAATTGATTGTTTGGGAATATTGTGTTACAATGTAAATTGTATAAATGTGTAATAACATAAGGGGATGTGATTTAATGAAGAAAAAAACGTTCAAAAAGGGCATTCATCCCTATGGCGGCAAGGAGCTGTCTATGGAATGTCCCATTAAGTGCATAGACGCAGATGAAATAATGGTATATCCTTTATCTCAGCATATCGGTGCACCTGCCAAGGCTGTTGTGGCTGTTGGGGACCGCGTCCTTAAAGGACAAATGATTGCTGAGTCTGACGGCGTTATTTCTGCGCCTGTATTCAGTGCAGTATCCGGAACAGTTAAAGCCATTGAAAAAAGGCTTGTTATCAGCGGTGATATGGAGGACTGCATTGTAATAGAAAACGATAAAGCCGAGGATACGGTTGAAGGCTTCGGCAATGACAGAAATGCAGACGCTTTGTCAAAGGATGAAATCGTTGATATCATAAAAAAATCGGGCATAGTTGGTCTTGGTGGTGCAGGCTTCCCTACAGGTGTAAAAATTTCTCCCAAAAATGCCGATGAAATTGACACCTTGATTATTAATTGTGCAGAGTGCGAGCCTTATCTCACTGCCGATTATCGCCTGATGATTGAAAAAAATGATGAGATTGTTAAAGGTATCAAAGCTGTTTTAAAAGCATTGCCTAATGCCAAGGCAGTGATAGGTATTGAAAGCAATAAGTCTCAGGCAATAAGTCTGTTTGAAGAAAAAACTGCCGGTGATGACAAAATCAGTGTTTGCCACCTTAAAACAAAATATCCCCAGGGCGGTGAAAGGCAGATAATTTATGCCGTAACAGGCAGAAAAATCAATTCAAAAATGCTGCCGGCGGATAAGGGCTGTATTGTTGTAAATGCCGCTACCTGCTACGCAATTTATGAGGCTGTATACAAAAACATGCCGTTAATTCACAAGGTTGTAACAGTAACGGGTGAGGCGGTGAATATACCCTGTAACTTAGATGTGCCGTTGGGTATAAGCCACAGCTATCTTTTAGATAATGCAGGCGGAGTCAAGGACGACGTAGTGAAATTAATATCCGGCGGTCCTATGATGGGCGTTGCAATTACAAGTCTGGATATACCTGTTATAAAAACCTCGGCAGGTATACTTGCATTTTCAAAGGATGATGTTGCGGCAATGCAGGAATCTGCCTGTATACACTGCGGAAGATGTGTAAGGGTTTGTCCGCAGGTCGTTGTTCCGCAGATGCTCGCAAAGGCAGTAAGGGCACAGGATTTTGGAAGGTTTGACAGCTTAGGCGGTATGGAGTGTATTGAATGCGGAAGCTGTACCTTTGTGTGTCCTGCAAAAATTCCGCTTACTCAGATGTGCCGACTTGGTAAAGCCAAGGTGCGCGAGATGAATGCAAAGAATTAGGAAAGGGAGGAATTTAAGCTATGTATAATGTTTCAGAGTCACCTCATGTGAGGGAACAAAGCACAACCAAGGCAATTATGCGTGATGTAGTTATTGCTCTTCTTCCGATTCTTGCCTTTGGTGTTTATCATTTTGGGCTTGGCGCCTTAAAAGTAATTTTAATAAGTGTTGTTACCTGTGTAGTTTGCGAGCTTTTGTTTGAACTGATTGCAAAAAAGCCGATAACTGTTTTTGATTACAGTGCGGTTGTAACAGGACTTATTTTGGCTATTAATCTGCCTGCAACGGTTTCCTGGTGGATGCCCGTTATAGGCGGTGCTTTTGCAATAATTGCAGTTAAAATGCTTTTCGGCGGACTGGGACAAAATTTTATGAACCCTGCTCTTGCTGCAAGATGCTTCCTGCTTATTTCGTTCACCTCAAGGATGAACGATTTTACAGTTGACGGCGTATCAAGTGCAACTCCTCTTGCTGTGCTTAAAGCAGGCGGAGATGTGGACCTTTTAACTCTTTTCTTAGGCTATCACGGCGGTTGTATTGGCGAGGTTTCAGCCCTTGCAATACTGATTGGCGGCTTATATCTGATAGTTAAAAAGGTTATTTCCGTAAGAATTCCACTTACATATATCCTGTCAACTCTTGTATTTGTATTTTTAATTAATGTAATTTCAGGCAATGATGTAACGGTTACTTATATGGTGGGTCAGCTCCTTTCAGGCGGCTTGCTTGTAGGCGCATTCTTTATGGCAACCGATTATGCCACAAGTCCTATTACATCCAAGGGACAAATCCTTTACGGTGTGATTTTAGGACTTATGACGGCATTGTTCAGAGTTCTCGGCTCCACTGCCGAGGGTGTTTCCTACGCAATTATTATCGGTAACCTTCTTGTACCGATTATTGAAAAAATCACTATTCCTAAGCCTTTCGGCTGTGAAAAAATAAAGCACGCGAAAGGAGAGAGTAAATAATGGCTAACAAAAAATCAAGTATTTTAAAAAATACACTTGTTCTTTTTGCGGTTACATTTGTGGCAGTTCTTGCCCTTGCGGTTGTTAATCAAATCACCAAGGAGCCTATTGCTCAGGCGGAGATTAATGCAAGAGCGGAAATTTACAGGGTGGTTTATCCTGACGCACAGAGCTTTGCAGAAATAGAAAACAGTGAGGCGCTTATTGAAGATTCTGCTCAAATGCTTTCCGGCGCAGGCTATGACGGATGCTTTGTAAATGATGCCCTTGCGGTAACGGATTCCTCCTCAAATACTGTGGGATATGTAATTGCCGCCACATCGCCCAGTGGCTACGGCGGTGATTTGCAGATTGCCGTTGGTATTACCAATGAGGGTAAAATTACAGGCTTTAACGTAGTGTCCAA
>CAMBQD010000172.1 GCA_945869905.1 uncultured Clostridia bacterium
TAAAACTTCGCCACCAACATTTTGTTTGCGAGCTTCTCTGTCTGTCATAATGCCCTTTGAAGTGGAAACGATTGCAACACCGAGTCCCTTCATTACCTTAGGCATATCCTCTACGTTTGAATAAATACGAAGACCCGGCTTTGATACTCTGCGCAGGCCTGTGATAACCTGGCTCTTGCCCTCGCCGTACTTAAGTGTTACACGAATAACACCCTTCATCAACAAGAATCTGAGCAATTGCCTTCTTCATGTTTGACGCAGGAATATCTACTGTATCGTGCTTTGCTGAATTTGCATTACGAATTCTGGTAAGCATATCAGCGATTGGATCTGTAATATGCATTGATATTTCCTCCTTATTAGATTAGCAATTCTCAGTTCTTACCAAGATGATTTCTTTACGCCGGGAATCTCACCCTTGTGGGCAAGCTCTCTGAAACAAATTCTGCATACACCGTACTTACGAAGATAAGCATGAGGTCTACCGCAGATTTTGCATCTGTTATACTGTCTTGTTGAATACTTAGCAGGCTTAGCTGCCTTAACTTTCATAGATGTTTTTGCCACGATAATCCCTCCTTACTCTGCAAACGGTGCGCCCATTAACTTAAGAAGCTCACGAGCCTCTTCGTCAGTGTTTGCAGTTGTTACCATAATGATGTCCATACCGCGAACGGCATCAATCTTGTCATAATCGATGTCAGGGAAAATCAACTGCTCCTTAACGCCCATGGCATAGTTGCCGCGTCCGTCAAATGAGTTAGGGTTGATACCTCTGAAGTCACGTACTCTTGGAAGTGCGAGATTGAAGAATCTGTCTAGGAATTCATACATTCTTTCACCGCGAAGTGTTACTTTAACACCGATTGGCATACCCTCACGGAGCTTAAAGTTAGCAACTGACTTCTTTGCACGGCAAACTACCGGTCTTTGACCTGTGATAGTCTGAAGGTCATTGATAATAGCGTCTACAACCTTTGAATTCTCACGAGCTTCACCGCAACCAACATTGATAACAATCTTGTCAAGCTTTGGGATTTGCATAACAGACTTGTATCCGAATTTCTTCATCAATGCAGGTGCAATATCGTTGTTGTATTTTTCTTTTAATACTGCTGCCATTGTTATGTTCCTCCCTTACTTAAAATTCATTTCCGCATTTTCTGCAAACACGGAGTCCGTCCTTACGGCCTACGCGAGTTGCCTCACCGCATTTTGGACATACTAACTGTACCTTTGAAGCGTAAAGAGCTGACTCAACCTCAATAAGTCCGCCGGGCTCGCCCATCTTACGAGGCTTAACGTGCTTTGTAACAACGTTAACCTTCTTAACGATAACCTTGCCCTCTTTTGGACTAACAGCGATTACCTCGCCTCTTACGCCCTTTGACTTACCGCTGAGTACCTGTACGGTATCACCGGTTTTTACAAACATTTTACTCATATCTTCGCCCTCCAATTAAAGTACTTCCGGAGCGAGTGAAAGAATTTTCATATAATCCTTTTCACGAAGCTCACGAGCTACAGGTCCAAAAATACGAGTGCCACGAGGGGTTTTATCCTCTCTGATAATTACGGCAGCATTTTCGTCAAAACGAATGTACTGACCGTCGTCACGACGTACACCTTTAGTTGTACGAACGATGACTGCTTTAACAACTTCGCCTTTTTTAACAACACCGCCGGGAGCTGCCTTCTTAACGCTGGCTACGATTACATCGCCGATATTTGCATATCTTCTGCCTGAACCGCCGAGAACTCTGATGCACAGAAGCTCTTTAGCGCCTGTGTTGTCTGCTACTTTAAGACGACTTTCTTGTTGTATCACAGCAATTTCCTCCTTCGTACTGCAAAATAACACTTTGCTAAGTTGCAGTTATTATTTTAATTGACTAAATTATAAAAAAGCTGTAAATCGTAACGATTATTTAGCTTTCTCAACGATTTCAACCACACGCCATCTCTTATCCTTGCTGTATGGACGACATTCCATAATGAGAACCTTGTCACCAACACCGCATTCGTTGTTTTCGTCGTGTGCCTTGTACTTTACAGTACGGTTAACAATCTTGTTGTAAAGCGGATGACGAACCTTGTCCTTGATAGTAACAACGACTGTTTTGTCCATCTTGTCACTGCTTACAACACCTACTCTTGTTTTTCTGAGGTTTCTTTCCATTATTCAGTTACCTCCTTCTTAAGAATTAGCATTTTCAAGTTCGATTTCTCTCTCAACGGTTTTGATGCGAGCGATATCCTTCTTGACTGCTTTAATTCTCATAGGGTTGTCGAGCTGATTGATAGCCTGCTGGAAATGAAGATTGAAAAGCTCTTCTTTAAGCTCTGCAAGTTTTGCTGCTCTTTGGTCTGCTGAAAGAGCCTTGATTTCTGATGCTTTCATTACTGCTCGCCTCCCTCTTCTTCTTTCTTAACAAACTTACATTTAACAGGAAGTTTGTTTGCTGCGAGACGCATAGCTTCACGAGCTGTTGCCTCGTCAACACCACCGAGCTCAAACATAACTCTGCCTGGCTTAACTACTGCTACCCAGTAGTCAACGTTACCTTTACCTTTACCCATACGGGTATCGGCAGGTCTTGCTGTAATTGGCTTGTCAGGGAAAATCTTAATCCATACTTTACCGCCACGCTTTGTGTAACGTGTCATAGCAATACGGGCAGCCTCAATCTGTGCTGCGGTAATCCATGCAGGCTCAGTAGTCTGAAGACCATATTCACCATAACTTACCTTATTACCTCTTGTAGCCACACCGGTCATACGGCCTCTGTGCTGCTTTCTGTGTTTTACACGCTTAGGTAAGAGCATTATCTTTTTCCCCCTTCCTTACGGTTTGATCTCTTCTTATTACGAGATTCGCGAAGAACTTCGCCCTGATAAATCCAGGTCTTAACACCGATTCTGCCGTAGGTTGTTTTTGCCTCAGCAAAGCCGTAGTCGATGTCTGCACGAAGTGTCTGAAGAGGAATTGTACCCTCTTTATATGTTTCGGAACGAGCGATTTCTGCACCGCCGATTCTGCCTGAAACCATAATCTTAATACCGCGAGCACCAAGTCTCATAGTATTTCTGATTGCGCCCTTAACAGCTCTTCTGAAGGATACACGTCTTTCCAGTGAC
>CAMBQD010000173.1 GCA_945869905.1 uncultured Clostridia bacterium
TACAGTACACCTCCCAAACAAACAACAGACAGTGCAAAGCCGCCTGCAATGGCAACTGCCACGAATATTGCCTCAATAAACCTGTATAAGCCTGTGACAATATCACGGTTAAACATTTCTTTAATTGAGTTAACAAGAAGCAGTCCGGGAATGAACAGCATAATGTCACCAATCATGATTTTATCCGCATTTGTGCCAATACCGAAATGCGCCAGCACTAAAGCCAGTACACCTGAAATAAAGCTTGCAATAAAGGTATATACAACATTGTTCATCTTTTTAAGAACAAAATTGTAGTCCATAAGATAAATGACAATGGCAATTAAAGCCGCCGCCACGCCGTCTAATGCACTGCCGCCGAAGAAAACGGCAAATCCGCCTGCCGCCAGCATATATCCAAGGCACTTAATGACAGGCTTGCCCTTTGGCTTTTTGTAGTTAAGTATTTTTTCATCAAGCTCATTTATATCCGGTGTGTTTTCACAGATATATCTTCCAAGGGCATTTATTTCTTCAAGCCGTCCAAGGTCGGTGGAGCCGTCTGTTACACGTACGCTTTGGGTGTAATGATGTCCGCTTTCGGATTTAATGGTTATTACAATAAGGCTTGTTACGGCATAAATCTCAATATGCTTAAATCCGTATGCCTTGCAAATGCGATAAAGCGTGTCCTCAACGCGCTTTATTTCTGCGCCTGTTGCAACATACTGCCTGCCAAGCTCAAGTACATTTTCAAGGAATCTTTCACAATTTTTTTCTTCCATAATCATCTCAAAATTCGTTATAGCTTACCATATCTTTTATGTCAATAAATTTGCTGTGCATTGGGCTAACCTGTACATCCTCAGCCGGATATCCCGTGGGCAAAAGCGCAAGTATTTCCAAATTATCCGGTATCGAATAGCATTCTCTTACGGCAATGGGATTAAATGCCATTACCCAGGTTGTACCAAGTCCCAAATCCTGTGCCTGCAGCATCATATGAGTTGTAGCTATGCTTGCGTCAATTTCTGCTGAATTTTTGCCGTCATAGCCTCTGTTATACGCTTTATCCCTATCATAGCATATAACAAAGCAAAGGGGTGCGTTAAATCCGTATTTTGTACATTCATCCAACTTTTTCAGCTTTTCTTTGTCATTCAGTACAAGTATGCGCTGAGGCTGTTTGTTAACGGCAGTGGGTGCAACCATAGCCGACCTGAGTATTTCGTCAATCTTTTCCTGTTCTACTTCCTGCTCCTTAAATTTCCTGCAGGAAAAGCGATCTGATGCCAGCTTTGAAAAATTCATATTTTGCCTCCGTAAGCTTTGATAACATTATAATATCAAATATTTGATAAAAATACAATAAAGATATGCTTTTCTTTTTCTTTAAAATCTGTTAAAATAGGTCTACCAACATTGAAAGGATTTTTTATGAATATTACACTGAAGCTGACTGAGGAGTTTTTACTTAAAACTTGGCAGGTTGAAAATGTTATAAGGCTTATTGACGACGGAAATACAATTCCGTTTATTGCACGTTATCGTAAGGAGGCAACAGGCTCCCTTGACGACCAGCTTTTGCGCTCACTTTCCGACAGATTGACTTATCTCAGAAATTTGGAGGAGCAGAAGGAAAAAATCATTTCTTCCATTGAAGCTCAGGAATTAATGACCGATGAAATAAGAAAGGCTATAGAAAATGCCGCAACTCTCACAGAGCTTGAGGACATATACCGCCCATTCAGACCCAAGAAAAAGACAAGAGCCTCTGTGGCAAAGGCAAAGGGTCTGCAGGGACTTGCAGATGCAATATATGCTCAGACTGACGACGGTGCTTCACCGTATGCTTTGGCGGCGGATTACCTTAACGAGCAGGTTCAAACAGTTGAAGATGCAGTAAACGGCGCCAAGGACATCATTGCGGAAATGATATCCGATGACCCAAAGGGCAGAAAAATGATTAGGTATTCCTGCAAAAATAACGGCTTGATTTCAGTATCAGGTGCCAAGGATGACCTTGGTGTATATGAGATGTATAAGGAATTCAGTGAGCCTGTTAAATCAATGGCAGGTCACAGAGTTTTGGCAGTGAACAGGGGAGAAAAGGAAGGATTTTTAAAGGTGTCCCTTGATTTTGATAAATCGGTGGGATTATCAATGCTCTCAAATTTGCATATAAGAAATAATAATGAAAAGTCCGAATTGGTACGTGAGGCAATAGAGGATTCATACACGCGTCTGATTTTTCCGTCAATTGAAAGGGAAATAAGAAATACTCTTACCGATGCCGCCAGTGAAAAAGCAATAGAGGTGTTTGCAAAAAATACACGTCAGTTATTAATGCAGCCTCCTGTAAAAAACAAGGTAACCTTGGGACTTGATCCGGGATACAGAACAGGCTGTAAGGTGGCAGTTGTTGATGAAACCGGTAAGGTGCTTGACACCGGTGTAATTTATCCTGTCCCGCCTCACAATAAAATTGATGACGCAAAAAGGATTATCAAAGGCCTTGTAAAAAAGCATAACGTACAGATGTTTGCCATAGGCAACGGCACAGCCTCCCACGAAACAGAGGTGTTTGCCGCAGAGGTTATTAAGGAGCTTAATTGCGGTATAACCTATATGGTTGTCAGCGAGGCAGGTGCCTCGGTTTATTCAGCCTCAAAGCTTGCCGCTGAGGAATTTCCGGATTATGATGTATCCCTCAGAAGTGCAGTGTCGATTGCAAGAAGATTGCAGGACCCCCTTGCCGAGCTTGTTAAAATTGACCCAAAGGCAATAGGCGTAGGTCAGTATCAGCATGATATGCCCCAAAGCAGGCTTTCTCAGGCACTTGACGGCGTTGTGGAGGATTGTGTAAACTCCGTAGGTGTTGACCTTAATACTGCCTCTGCACAGCTTTTGAACCGTGTGGCAGGTGTTTCCTCTGCGGTTGCAAACAATATAGTTGCTTTCCGTCAGGAGAACGGAGCCTTTTCATCAAGACAGCAGCTGAAAAAGGTATCTAAGCTGGGTCCAAAGGCATTTGAGCAGTGCGCAGGATTTTTAAGGGTAAGTGAAAGCAGTAATGTTCTTGATAACACTGCCGTTCACCCTGAAAGCTATGATGCCGCAAAAAAGCTGTTAAAGCTTTGCGGTGTGTCCGA
>CAMBQD010000174.1 GCA_945869905.1 uncultured Clostridia bacterium
ATGGGTATCTGCTTTTTATGGTCGAGGCAACAGGACTTGAACCTGCGGCCTCTACGTCCCGAACGTAGCGCTCTACCAAACTGAGCTATGCCTCGATTAAGCGTTATCTATTATTACATATTATCAATCATTTTTCAAGTACCAAAATTATTTTTTTGACAAAATATTATATATGATGATATAATCAATCCATAAACAATTAGGAGAAATACTATGAAAAAAATTATTTCATTTCTTACATCCTTCATTATGATTATGTCTGTCGGTGCTTTTCCTGCGTCGGCTCAGGAGAATACGGTGCTGAATATATCGGCAAAGGAGTCCTCCTATAAAATTTCGGACAGTCTTTACGGAATTTTTCTTGAGGATATTTCCTATGCCTGCGACGGCGGACTTGTATCAAATCTTGTAAATAACGGCTCCTTTGAATATCAGTTTAACAAAACAACAGGCTGGGAAATTGACTCGGCAGATGTTTCGGTTGATGATACATCTTCACCCCTTAACACCAATAATCCCACTTATGCCGCAGTTACCGTAAGCGGCAAGGGAAGCTTAACTAACTTGGGATATACCGAAATGTATGATTACAAATCATATGACAGGGACGAGCAGAAGGCAGGCACTGCCGATATGGGCTTTAAAGCAAATACGGAATATGATTTTTCCTGCTACATAAGCAATAAGGATTTTGAAGGTAAGGTATACGTTTATCTTAATTCTTCAAGCAACAAATCAAATGTTGTTGAGCTTGATATTTCTAAATGCGGAAATGTTTGGAATAAGCTTAGCACAACCTTGACATCTGTGGCTCAGGAGGACGGAGGGCTCACCATTGAGCTTAACGGCACCGGTACTCTTTATCTTGATTTTGTTACTCTTGTGCCGAAGGACAGCTACGGCTACGGTACAAATGAATGGAAATATACAACCCTGCGTTCAGATCTTTACGAGGCTCTTGAAAACCTTAATCCGTCATTTATACGTTTTCCCGGCGGATGTCTTGCAGAGGGTGACAGTCTTGAAAATCTGTATAACTGGAAGGACACCATCGGCCCTCTTGAGGAGCGCTCTCAGTTTTATAATCTGTGGAGAGATGACTCGGGACGCGATTATATAAACACCATGGCAATGGGATATCACGAATATTTCCAGCTTTGCAGTGATTTAGGCGCAGAGGCTCTGCCAATACTGAATGTGGGATTAACCTGTCAGGGTAGGGCAGGGTATGATGACCATGTTTTAGCCCTGAAGAAAAATTCTATGTCAGATCAGGAATGGGAGAATTATCTCACCGAAGAAAAAAATATTTCACCTGACGACACGGAAAACAGAAAAGGCTTTACCGAATATATTGAAGGACTGAACATAAAAAGCCGTGATGATTTTGAGGCTTATTTGGACACGGTTGCCCTTCGTCCCGGAACAAAGGAGTGGGACGCCTATGTTCAGGACATTCTTGATTTAATTGAGTATGCCAACGGTGATGCAACAACTACATATTGGGGTGCAATACGTGCGGCAAACGGAAGCACAAAGCCCTTTAACCTTAAATATATCGGATTGGGAAATGAAAACTGGGGCGAAATTTATGAAAGGAATTTTAAGACCCTGTATAAGGAGGTTAAAAAGGCATATCCTGAAATAACGGTTATTTCCTCCGCAGGCACTTATCTTGAGGGTGAGGCATATGACGAGAACTGGGGCTGGATAAACAGTGACTGCAGAGATACAATTGTTGACGAGCATTATTATACCTATGACGGTTATTTGTTTGACCATAACGACAGGTATGACAGCTTTGACCGTAACGGCGCTCACGTTTTTGTAGGTGAATATGCGGCTACACCGTCAGGCGTAGGCACCATTCAAACAAAGTCAAATATTTTCGGTGCTGTTGAGGAGGCAAGCTACCTTACAGGCATTGAGAGAAACGGCGATGTTGTGGATATGATATCCTACGCACCCACCTTTGCCAAGATAAATGCACAGTGCTGGAATGTTAATCTTATATGGTTTGATTCACAGGAGCTTGTGCTGACTCCAAATTATTATGTTCAGCAGCTTTTTGCCAATAATTACGGCAGTGAGTATTTGAAATCGGTTTTTGAAAACGGAGAAACAATCCAAAACGGAGTTTATGAATCTGTTACGGTTGATAAGGATAATCAAACGCTTTATGTTAAGCTGGTTAACACCTCGGGAAAAAAGCAGAGCGTTGATGTGAGCCTTGCAGATTTCGGCAGTATCAACCGAGTATCTGCACAATCGGTTAAGGGCAGCTATAAATCCGCATGCAATGAGCTTGGTAAAAATACAACCTATCCTACCGAAGCCGAGCTTGATGCAGGTGAAAGGATTACCGTTGATATGGATAAATATGACGTAACTGTTTTGCGCATTGCCTACGGGGATAATGACGGTACATCATTTTATACCCTGCCTGATTTTATCGGCACAATGACATCAACCACAACAAATTATCTGCCGCCTGCCGTTAAAATAGGCGTGCCCTGTGCAGTGGCAGGAGCAGTGGCTATAATTGCGGCAATCATAGGCATAGCCTTGAAAATTAAGAAAAACAAAGCAAAGAAGAATAAGTAATGAACATAACCTTTTATTCAGACGTTACAAGCAGGGAAAAGGCACTGGGCTTTCTTCCTCAGCTAAGAGAACATAATGTAAAGCTTTTTAAAATTAAGGACAGGGATTTGCTGTTAAAAAATGCAGGTGACACCGAGGTGCTTGTGATTGACGCAATGGGCACTGCGGATAAAGAAATGATTTCAGCCCTGAAAAATCTTAAGCTTATTCAGTCCGAGGGTGTGGGATACCAAGGCGTTGATGTTAATTATGCAACGGAAAACGGTATTGCCGTTAGCAATAATAAGGGCGTGAATGACACGGCTGTTGCGGAAAATGCACTTCTTTTAATGCTTGCCTGTCTCCGCCAAATTATTACAGGTAATCAGAGCGTATATGACGGACGGCAGATTGAGGTGAAAAAAGCCTCCTTCGGCGTTATAAGGGAGCTGAGCCAATGCACAGTGGGTTTAATCGGATTTGGCGATATTGCAAGGGCAACCGCAAAATTCTGCAATGCACTGGGTGCAAGGGTTATAT
>CAMBQD010000175.1 GCA_945869905.1 uncultured Clostridia bacterium
ATGCTCGTTTGAGGCAAAGCCTATCACATTTTCTCTGTGATTTTTTGAAAAATCCAGCTCGCCCACAGGGACAGTATGCACGTCCTGCCCCAAGGCAAAGGACAAAAGATAGGCACCGTATATTGCAGAGGCAAAGTCCACATTAGTACCGGTTAACAACAAATCCTTGCCCTCCAAATTTTCTGCAAAATGCCTGATGATATACTCATTTTCCAAGATATGCTTTATTTTTTCATCAAGGGTTTTTAAAAGCTTAACGGCTATTTTTACATATAATTGAGTTACCACCTGATTTTTTTCACCGAAATAAAGGGAAAGCAGTGACAGGGCAACATATCTCATTGTATATCCTGCTGTTGATACTGCACCCCTTTCGTCAAAATCAAGGCTTATTGAATTACTGCTTTCGTCATCAGTATTAAAAATACCTATTGCCCTTGCCGACGCCTCCTTAATTCTCCTCAGTGCCGCTTTGCATTGGGGATTATTTTTATCATCGCAAACAACAATAACAAGTGTGCTTTTATCTAATATGGGATTGGAAAAATTAAATTCCGAAAGCAAGGACGGTATACAGGGTATATCCGCCAGCACCTCAAAATTATATGCGCCTGCAAGAACACAGCCGTAATCCGCACCTCCTCCGACAATATATGCTCTTTTTATTTTTTCTGTCTTGATTTTAAGAAAGTCAAAATTAATTTTTTCCGCCTTAACATATTTTGATATAAGGTGATTTATATTCTTGCTCTGAGTAAAGATTTCCTTTCTCATATAATCAGGAAAGCTGCCTTTGTCATTGGGAGGTATTAGGGGTATATCCCTGCGTTTTTTCTTAATAAATATTTTTCTTTTACCGTTCATATATTTTACCCTTTAATAAGCCTTGCAACAATTACCGACATATCATCCCTGTGCCTTTCTTCACTGTGCGCCAAGGCAAAATCAAGTATTTCCTTAGCTCTGTCATTGGGGCTGTCGCTGTCGTCATAGCGCAAAAATTCATCAATCAGCTCCTCACCCACATCGGTTACTCCGTCGCTCATCATTATTATTTCGTCATTGACGTTTAAAACAGTCGTCCTTTTTGCAAACTCAATACCCCTCAATATACCTGCCGGCATTGATGACAGCTCACATTTTGATACCGTATCATTTTTTATGATGTATGACCTTGGTGCGCCCGCCTTATAAAATTCACATTTTCCGGTAAACAAATCCACACAGGCGCAGTCAAGGGTTGCAAGGCTTTCCTCACTGCTTTTTACCAGCAGTGCACTGTTTACAACCTTAAGGGATGAATCAAAGCCAAAGCCTGCCGACAACAGCTTTGACAGCAGTCCTGCGCCCATAGCTCCGTCCAGTGCCGCACGACTGCCCTTACCCATACCGTCACTGATAATAAATATCATATGCCCTCTTGAATCGTTAATCGTTTTTATGGTATCTCCGCACAGCTTGCCCTCAGCACAATACTGGGCAAAACCAAAGCTCATTTTGAAATTAGGTTTTTCTATTATTGTCAGCAGAAGATTTGAGCCGGAAAGGTTTGTCCTGCTTTTTTCAAAATCGCGTCCGCAAATCTTGGCAATCTCATTTTTTATTCTTGGGCTGTCAAGACCCTTAGTTTTTGATGAGTCAAGTATTTCAATCCTCATACGGTCAAATTTATCTATGATAACGGAAATGTTTTCAGGGTAGATGTCATATTCTCCCAGCATACGTCTTATTTTTCCTGCGGATTTAAAATCAAAAATTTCTGCGTCGTCAAATTCAAATGCCAAATCCCCCAGCATATCGGAAATGGAGAAAAACTGATCAGCCGCCACCATTCTAAGCTCGCTTTCCATAGGCTCAATTCTACCCATCTCGTTTATTTTTTCCCTCACGTCGCGAACACTTTCACTGACCTGCGCCAGTGCCGATGAGGCAAAACGCAATCTGACAACAAGGCTTTGTCTTAAGCTGCCATCAGGTGCAATATCTGCACCGCTTTCATAAAAATCGGAAATCCTGTCAGTTATAGCTTCAGGCAAAAGTGCAAGTATAACGGCCGCCAACGCACTTTCAATAACACAGCAAACTGAAAAGCCGCCGGCATTTGCCGCTACTGCAAAAAATACCATTGATAATGTAAAGCTGATACCAATTCCTATTCGTGAAATTGACGTAAAAAGTCCTGCCACCATGGCTGAAAAGGCGTATGCGCCAAGCAAAAACATACTGTTTTCCCTGCTGATGCCAAGGGCAAAGCCAAGGCAAAGGGCTATGATTAAGCCTCTGCTGTAGGAGCCAAAGCGCACCGCAGTCAATATTGCCAAAACCGCAATAACCCTTGCAGGGGAAACGCCCTTTATTTCAATAAAGGAAAGCCCTGCCAAAACCACTGCGGCTGAAACCATCAGGCAGGTAATATCAGTTACAGGCAGAGCCTTGTATTTAAGCCTTTTAAAATTACAGTGTACTGTTCTGAAAAAGAAAAAGGACGCGCCCATTGCCAGCACGGACTCACCTGCAGTCAAGGCATAAGCCCCTGCCGTATCACCGTTTCTTATATTCATAACAATGCCTGTGGAAAGCACGGAAAGGAAGGAAACCAGCATTGGTAAATATATTTCTTTTCTGGTGTTAAAAAAATTTATGGCAATAGTACCAAGCGCCGCAATAATCACTGTGCTGAAATAGCGTACTGCATCTGTACTGTCGCAAAAAACTATGTATCCCAGTCCTGCGCCAACCGCAGAAAAAAGAAAATCCTTTTTTCCTGAAACGGATATCAGAGAAATGGCAAAGGGACAGCTGCCTCCCACACCTGATGAAAAGCTGAGCACAAAGGACAGTACAAACCATATGCCCCGTTTTCCTATTTCTTTAAGTACAAGCTTGTACGAATTGTTAATTTTTATTTTTTCTCTAACCTGCATTGTTTATCCTTTCAAAGCTACACCTCTCACCACCGAATAACATTATATGCAAGTAATACTGAAAAAAATGTAAAAAAAAGAAACAGCGTATGAATATTTGAACTCATACACTGTTTTCTGCTAAAGGCTATTTGCTTTTCTTCTTTCTGTTTCTTAAAACTAGCATAAAAA
>CAMBQD010000176.1 GCA_945869905.1 uncultured Clostridia bacterium
TATCAAAGAAGCCTTCAAGCACTGCGATATCAGGCTCTGCAAACTCTTTAACTGAGCCGTAATTCTTAACAAAATTCTTATGAGAAGAAAGCTTTTTCTTAGCAAGCTCAATCTCAATCTTACGGATTTCCTTATGCTCAGCAGTGTCCTTAGGCAGCTTTCTTGCAGCAGCAAGCTCTGCCTTAACCTCGGCAACATTCATATTCTTAATTCCGTCAAGGCCCTCATCATAAACCTTTTGATAAAGCTCAACCTGACGCTTTACGTTATCGGAATTAAATTTGTCAAGCTCTTCGCATACGAACTTGGAAATAATGATTTCCTCGTTAAACTGAAGTGCCTCGCGGTAAGCCTTCTTGGCGGCCTTACGCTCAGCCTTGTCTTTAATGTTCTTGTAATCCTTCTTAGAAACCTGCTTGGGCTCAGCCACAGCCATTTCCCTTGCGTTTTCAACAAGGTCAATTGTTTCAACAAGCTCACGGTCATTAAGAGCGTTATTGCCGTAGTCCTCAAACAAAGCACGTACCTTAAGAACTCTGATTACGGACTTTTGCTTTTGCTCCTCAAAATCATACCAGAAATAAGGAACAACATTAAGGAAGGCACCTACCGCAGATATGATAATGAGCCAGTGAAGAAGCGGAAGAAGAACGCCCTGAACGTCATAAAGTGCATTAGCGGCACTGTAAATATCCTGTCCGTTAGCAGCCTGCTCAGCAAGCATTTGACCGATATTTTGTGAGCTGCCGGGCAAAATTCTTGACATAAGCTGAGTATCGGCAACAACTCTTTTTGCATTTTCAACGGTCATACCGAGTCTTTCCTGAATTGCAGGAATTACACCGGACATTAACAGAGTGAGAACTGAACCGATTGTAGCAACTGCTGCAAACATACCATCAATTCTTTCACCTGTTTTATACTGCTGATAATCACGGATATCAGCCTGAATTGCAGGGTTAAGAATGTGCATAAATGCGCCTACAACACCGTTAAGGTACAGGCACATAAGGACGCCCCAAATAGTTGCGGTATTTATCTCTTTAGTAAAGATAAGCATTGCAAGAATGAAGAGAATGTTAAGGAAGTTTGTGAAAACAAGAACTCTTTTCTTGCCCCATTTACGAATACAGAACGGAGCCAAAATCATACCCCACAATGCCGCATTACCGTTTATTGTGACAATGATTCCGTAAGCATTACCCGAGCAGGCTCCGCCGTAGTTATAAAGCCAGTAAAGAATGTTGTTATATGCTGACTCAAGGAAGCCAATCCAACCGGCAAGAGAAATAATCCAGAAATATTTATTCTTTGCAACTGCTCTGAGTGCATCAATAAACTTAATTTGAATAACGTGGGTTTTTGCCTGAATAATTTTTTCCTGTGTATTGGCATAAACAATAACGCAGAGAATTGTACCTAAAATACCTAAAATCGGGAACAGTAATCTGTAAACACGGATATCCGTCTGATTTGTATGGAACACATTCTGCGCAATGATAGGCATAATGAGGTTTACAATTGACGGTCCGAGAGAATAAATGATGCTCTTGATAGACGCAACATCCGCTCTTTCCTGTGAGTTTGGTGAAAGAACATGGATAAGGTTTTCATATGCGTCATAGAAGAAATAATAGAAGAACTGAAGAAGAAGGTTAAATAAAAGGATAATAGCACACTTTGCAATATAGTCCGCACTTTTACCGAACACCTCACCTGTGCCTACAATCATCTTCAGTGAATCATATGGGAACCATACAATACCTATGAAAAGAAGAACGGTGGGAATACCCATTTTGAGTATGTACGGTCTGTACTTACCTTCTTTATTACGCGTGTTATCAATAATGTTTGCCCTCAAGCCCGTAAGGGGAATATTGGCAAGCACTGCAATAACATAAAGTATGTACATATCGGTAGGACCTATACCGATTGTTCCTGTAATAAATACGTTTGTTGCTGCGAGCAGGCAGGTCCAGCTCATAGTAACGATAAGATAAGCACCGATACCACCGAAGGCATATGCGCCGATTTCCTTAAAGGACATAAATCTGCCCTTTGGCGGCTCCTTCCAGTAATACCTGATGTTATCAATCAGGCTGTTTACCTTTTGCTTGATGCCGGCTTTTTCGCTCATTAACATCTCTCCTTTTAATATTTATTGATATAACAAAAGTATTCTAACACAGTTTTTTACCAAATTCAACAAAAATCAGTAATTAAAAATAAAACTTTAGTTAAACTCTAATAAAAAACCGTTATCTCCGCCGCAATCAACTCTGACATTATTTCCCTCAGACTTAAAGGATTTTGAATTTTTCAGAATGTCAAAGGTATTATCCGTTACCCTTTCAGCCTCGGCTTCATCCGTATAGTAAAACTGCAAATTTCCTGTTCTGTCACTGTTCATTGCAAAGCCTTTAAGTGCATTGCCCTGATTGTCGACTATATCCAAGGCAGGATTAAAATAGTAAATTTTTCCTTTAAATTCTGCAAAGGACATTATGTTTGAGGAGCCGGTATAATTTAATATATGACCAGCCTTACCGCCTCCCTGAAGTACAATATATTCAAATGCAGAGCATATGGCAGCAGAATATCCCCTGCCGTTTACAATTACGTCAAAGGCAGTAAGCACTGAATCGTCAATTATAAAATTCTGTGTTATGTATGTATACACGTTAAATACGTATCTGTCCGTATTAACATTGCCGTAATTGCACGCCTTTTTTATTTCCTCAACCCTGTCAAAAAACCGATTAACAAGGCTCAAATGCTCCTCATCGCTGTTTTTATATGAAACGGAAACACCGGAGGAGTCAGGCAGGGCGTCAATACTGTCAACAAGCACATATAACGGAAAGCAGGTATAAAAAAGCTGATAAACATCATCGGTTAAGGCTGTATTGAACTTAACCTCCTTTTCACCTGCAATCACTGCATTGCAAAGCTTTTCATATGCTCTTATAACGCTTTCATCGGTGTCTGCATAATGGGAGTCAACGGTTATAAGCCTTTCTGCAGGCTCCTGTACCTCCTGCTTTGAACAGGCTGAAAAAAGAACGGATACAATTG
>CAMBQD010000177.1 GCA_945869905.1 uncultured Clostridia bacterium
GGGATGTTTACAGGCTGAGTATTTGAAACGGCAACACCGTTTTTAACCCGGCGTTCAAGCTGTGAAAGCCTTTCCAGCACTGCCGTCTGCGACGTATCCAGCTTAGGCTCGCATAGCTTAATAAATGACATTTCCATTTCAATTCTTGAATTTACGCCTGACTTGATTTTTGTCAGTGTATTCTGAAACAGGTCAAGTGCAAATATAATATTTTCAAGTGTAAACTGCTTTGCACCCTCAAGAGTTGAATTATATTCATCATCGGTACAGATAATCAGCTCTCTGCTTTTTTTAACGGTTTTTACAACAAGATAATTTCTGAAATGATTTATCATTTCAATGCAAAGACGCTCCATATCATAGCTGTTTTGATATAGCTGTGAAATCAGCTCCATTGCTCCGGAGCTGTTTTTTGCGCTGATGCAATCCGTCAGCCTGTAAAGCACCTCCCTGCCGGCAAGACCTGCCACCTGAGATACCAAATCGGAGTCAACGTCCTTACTTCTGCTGCCGCACTGGTCAAGAATGGACAGTCCGTCACGCAGTGCACCGTCGGCAATTCTGGCAATGAGCACCGCCGCATCGTCAGTTAAGGTCATACCCTCTTTATAGGCAACCTCTTTAAGCCTTACCGCCATTGTTTCAGGCTGAATGCGCTTAAAATCAAAGCGCTGACAGCGTGACAAAATTGTGGCAGGTAGCTTGTGCACCTCAGTGGTTGCAAGTATGAATATTACGTGAGCCGGAGGCTCCTCCAAGGTTTTCAGCAGGGCGTTAAATGCCCCCTGTGAAAGCATATGAACCTCGTCAATGATATAAACCCTGTAGCGTCCTCTTGACGGAGTGTAGTTAGCCTCTTCACGCAAATCACGTATGTTGTCAACACCGTTATTTGAAGCGGCATCAATTTCCACCACGTCATATATGGCACCGCTGTCAAGTCCGCGGCAAACCTCGCACTCATTACAGGGCTCGCCGTCAAAGGAATTTTCACAGTTAACAGCCTTTGCCAAAATTTTTGCACAGGTGGTTTTGCCTGTACCGCGGGAGCCTGTAAACAAATAAGCGTGGGAAATTCTATTTTCCTTTATTTCATTTTTTAAGGTTGAGGTAACGTGGTCCTGTCCGTAAACATCGGAAAAATTCTTTGGTCTGTACTTGCGGTACAATGCCTGATACATAAAATATTACCTCCCCAACAAATCTGAAAATTAAAAGGCAGAAGCTGCTTATTTCATAATGTAACGCACAGACTTGTCTGCGGCACACAGAATAATCCACTTATTGCTGCTCGGTTCCCCGCCTGACAAGGTTCGTAGCACTCCGTTGCACAGGGCCCATACGCTACATTATGAAATAAGGACAAAACCCCTACCTTTTGCTTTTGATATTATACAATATAATTATTTAGAAATCAAGACCTTTTCAATAGCTCCGTAATAAATATAATGGAAATCCTTTTGAGGATACCAATCCTTTTCAATTGAGCTGTCAAGAAAATCCTTTGGGTCAAATTTGCTTTTGGCAACCTTCTTACAAATAAGTACAAGCTCTGCCTCGTCAAAATAGGGAGCTTTTTCATCAAAGCAAGGGGTAAGGTTACATTCCTTTACCTTATCAACATCTCTGCCGCTCTTTGAGCCGCAGACGCCGTGAATTCTTTTTTTATCCTCCGGCTTATAAAAGCTTAGAGAGAAATAATCGTTAGAATTTAGAAATTCCTCGGTATACCTTTGAGGACGTATATAAACCGTAGCCATATCCCTGCCCCAAAGCTCGCCCACTGCGCCCCAGGAAACAGTCATAGTGTTGCAGGCATTGCTGTCACCGGCGGTAACAAGCCCCCACCTGTTTTTCAAAAGGTCTGTAACATTGTCCTTAACCTGTGTAAATTCTACTTCTTTAAACAAAAAATCACCTCAAATCAAAAGTAAAGGATAGTGATTGACACTACCCTTTTCTTTACGTCTTACCGTTAAATAAATTTTACAATTTCAAGTGCAGCATTAATATCGCCGTCAACCTTAAGCTTGCCTGTTGTAAAAGCAATAACAGGGTCAAGCTTGCCGTTGATGAGCTTAATGAAGTTTGTTGCATTCATTGTAAGAATAGCGTTTCTGTCATAATACTCATAAGGCTCAACGTGAACCTGACCATCCTTAATTTCAATATAAAAGATGCCCTCAACCTTGCCAATAAGATTAATCTGAAAAGCAAGAGTACCGTTGACAGAAGACACGTCGGTATTTAAAAACTTCTTTCTTGCTGCCTGAACAACAGATTCATATGTCATACCCATTAAAATTACCTCCATATATTATATATAATCTTTTTATAATTGGATTATAACACACATAAAAGAATATATCAAGATAATTTAAATGACAATAAACTACTTATTTTACTTATCCTTAGGTCTGCATATAAGCGAAACCACCAGTCCGCTTAGCATTGCAACGGTGACGCCTGCCGCACAGGCAGTAAAGCCACCTGTTACCACACCTAAAAAGCCATCCTTTTGCACCGCTTCCTTAACTCCCTTTGCAAGAGCATTTCCAAAGCCTGTAAGGGGAACAGTAGCACCTGCGCCTGCAAAATCCACAAGAGGCTGATAAAGACCCAATCCGCCTAAAAGCACGCCTAAGCAAACAAACAAAACGAGTATTCTTGCGGGCGTCATTTTTGTCAAATCAATAAGGAGCTGGCCGATAACACATATAAGTCCGCCCACAACAAACGCCTTTAATAAAGCTATAACCATAAAAAATCACCCGTTATCATTTTTAACAATTACAGGTGATTTATACAAATTTTTATTTAATCAATTTTTCTGCGGCAAGCCTTCCTTGTCATACATACAAAGGGTTTCGCACATAATCTCAATACCTGCAGTGATACACTCGGGACGAAGATTCTCGGGTGTGTCAAGACGGGTATGATAATAGCGTGGCGGGTCGGGGTTCATAGCGGCAAAGCCTGTTGCCTTAATACCCTTTTGAGTAAAGGCTGCGGCGTCACATCCACCGATATAAATTGACTCAAATTTAAGATCAAA
>CAMBQD010000178.1 GCA_945869905.1 uncultured Clostridia bacterium
GGAGAGATTAAAGGATGAGTAATACTGCAATTATTTTAGGAGCCGGAAACGGTACCAGAATGAAGTCCGAAAAAAGTAAGCTCCTTTTGGAAATCAACGGCATAACGGTTATTGAAAGAACAGTTAAGGCTTTTTCAGACATTGATTTAGTTGATGAAATCATAGTTGTTTGCCGTGAAAATGATTTTGACGATTTTGAAAAGGTTTTGGGTAAATATGAGCTTTCCTACTGCTTTGGCGGTAAAACAAGGCAGGAAAGCGTAATGAACGCCGTTGACACAATTGATGACTGCGACCTTGTAATTATTCACGACGGCGCAAGACCTTTAATTACAAAAAAGGAAATTATTGATACAATTAATCTTGCCGCAGAAAAGGGAGCGGCGGCAGTAGGTGTTCCGGTTAAGGACACGATTAAGGTTGTTGACAAAAGCAAGATGATTGTTGATACTCCTGACAGAGACTCCCTTGTTTCCATCCGTACTCCTCAGGTGTTTGATTTTAAAGCCTATGTTGAGGCGGCGGAGCTTGCCAAAAGTCAGGGCAGGGATTTCACCGATGATTGCCGTCTTTTTGAAAATTGCGGCAAGCCTGTTTATACCGTTATGGGCGATTACGGCAATATAAAAATTACAACGCCTGAGGATATTCCGATGGCTCAGAGCATACTTAATATGAGGGGTGACATTGATGAGAATAGGTCACGGCTACGACGTTCACAGATTAGTTGAGGGCAGAAGGTGCATAATCGGCGGAGTGGATATTCCCTGTGAGTTAGGTCTGCTGGGGCACAGCGATGCAGATGTTTTGCTTCACGCAGTTTCCGACGCAGTGCTTGGTGCCTGTGCAATGGGGGATATAGGCCATTTGTTTCCGGATACAGACGACAAATGGAAGGGCGCCGACAGCCTTGAGCTGCTCAGAGAGGTTGTCCGTCAAATTAATTTAAAGGGCTATAAAATCGTTAATATCGACTCAACAATTTTGGCTCAGGTGCCTAAAATGGCACCGTATATTGGTAATATGAGAAAAAATATTGCAGATGCCTGTAATATCGGCTATGACCTTGTGTCAGTGAAGGCAACCACGGAGGAGGGTTTGGGCTTTACCGGCACAAAGCAGGGCATTGCCGCTCACGCGGTTTGCCTTGTGGAAGAAATAAAGGGGTAAGCTAATGAAAAAAGTATTAAGCCTGGTTTTATCTTTTTTGATGCTTTTATCAGTCTGTGTGGGAATTGATTTTTCAGCCTGTGCAGGGCAGGAGCTTGACACAATAATAAATCCTTTATATGACAGCATAATTGATGAAAATGCTTTTTATTCAAAAGGCGGCTCATCTTCTTATGCCGTAACTGCACCGCAGGTAAAGGGCAGGGCACTTTCCATTAATTCAGCGTCTAAGGCTTTGAGAGATGCAATGGTTGACAGACTAAGCACTACCACCATAAATGTTGTTTCATCATATATTAACCCGTCAAATACGGTGAGTGTAATGCTTGATAATGCAACCTCTCAGGAGCTTTCACAATCCACTGTTGACGGTGATTATCTTAAATGGAATTGGTATTCAATACAGCCACAGGTTTTAAATGCAACCTTAACCTCCGGCGGATATAATTATCTGATTCGGTTTGATATGGAGTTTCTTTCCACTGCCTCTCAGGAAAAGCAAATTACCGATAAGGTAAATCAAACAATAAAAAAGCTTGATTTAAACGCAAAATCACAGTATACAAAGCTTAAGCTTATTCACGATTTCGTCTGTGACACCGTAAGGTATGACTATGTCCATGTCAATGATGATACATATAAAAGGCAGTTTTCCACATACGGTGCTCTTATATCCGGCTATGCCGTGTGTCAGGGATATGCCACCCTTTTTTACAGACTGTGTATGGAGGTCGGTATTTCCTCAAGGGTAATTGCCGGTGAAAATCATGCGTGGAACATTGCCAAAATAAATGATGTGTATTATTATGTTGACACCACCTTCGATGATACCTCCCTTGATTTTTATCCTGAAAAGGATTCTGTTAAGGGGTACTGGGCAGATAAATATGTATATGATTGGTTCCTAAAGGGCAGTGACTATTATACTGAAAAAAAGCATCCTACCCAAATGAGTGACTACAACAAGCCTGCCTTCAAAAAGGAATATCCCATTTCGGCAGACTCCTTTGCGTGCCTTCATCCGACAGGTCATTGGAGTATTCCGGATGACGCTGATTGTACAGTGGGATACGATAAATATTTGACGTGTGATATATGTGACGAATTTGTTGAACGTGATTACGTTTCACCTGTAGCTGAGCATAAGTATACCAAAAAGGTTGTTTCGCCAACCTGTACGGCAGGGGGATATACGGAGTATATATGTTCCTTGTGTAATTCCCATTATCGTGAAAATGAAACCTCGCCGTTAGGACATAAGTACAAAAACTATGTCACTAAGGCAACAATGAGTGCCAACGGAAGTATAGTAAATAAGTGTTCCGTGTGCGGTGCAAAGAAATCTACCTCAACAATATATAAGATATCCTCAGTTGCTCTTTCAACCTATTCCTGTTATTATACAGGCACAACAAGAACACCATCGGTAACGGTAAAGGACAGTAAGGGAAAGACGCTTAAAAACGGAACGGACTATACAGTAACCTATCCATCAGGCAGAATAAATGTAGGCAGATATGCAGTAAAGATTACCCTCAAAGGTAATTACAGCGGAAGTAAAACACTGTACTACAACATAATGCCCAAGGGCGTTTCAAAAATAACGAAGGTAACAGCCAAATCAAAGGGCTTTACGGTAAGTTGGGCAACACAGAAAACCCAGACCACAGGATACCAGATACAGTACAGTACAAGCAGTAAATTCAGCAATGCCAAGACAATCACAATGCCAAAGAATACGTATTCAGCAAAAAGCATTGCCAAGCTCTCAGGCAACAAGAAATACTATGTGCGTATACGTACCTACAAGGTGACAAAGTTCGGCGGAAAGAATTATAACATCTATTCACCTTGGAACTCTGCAAAGTCTGTAACAACAA
>CAMBQD010000179.1 GCA_945869905.1 uncultured Clostridia bacterium
CCTCGTCATAGTACGAATCATATCTTGCCCAAGAATTAAGGGGATTTCTTGCGCCACGAATAGCATTGTCAAAATTCAAAACACTTGTACGTTCAATTTTTATCATATTAATCTAAATCCTTTACAATTTCCTTAAGATAAGCCTTAAGCTCGTCTTTAATTTCAGGGTGCTTTAATCCGGCCTCGATATTTGCCTGTAAAATACCGAATTTGTTGCCCATATCATATCTTGTGCCCTCATAATCAACGGCAATAACGCCCTTTGTCCTTGCCAGTGTTTTCATAGCGTCGGTAAGCTGAAGCTCGTTACCTGCACCCAAGGGCGTATTTTCAAGAATATCAAAAATTTCAGGCGGCATAATAACTCTGCCGAGAATTGAAAAATTAGACATTATCTCCTCAAGTGACGGCTTTTCAATCATATCGGTACAGCTATAGCAGTTGCCCTCAAGCTTATCCACTGCCAGCGAGCAGTATTTTGTAACGTCCTTTGACGGTACCTCCTTAACTCCTACCGTGCCCTTGCCGTATTTTTCATAAACGTCGCAAAGCTGCTTTGTAACCGGAGTATCGGACAGGATAACATCATCTCCGTAAAGCACCGCAAAGGGCTCGTTGCCCACAAAGCTTTTTGCACACAAAACGGCGTGACCTAAGCCCTTGGTTTCCTTCTGGCGAATAAAATAAATATTGCCGAAATTGGAGCATTGCATAACATCGTCATAAAGCTTTTTCTTATCCGCATTTTCTCTGAGCTTGGACTCCAGCTCAATTGAGTGGTCAAAATGGTCCTCAATTGCGCCCTTTCCTCTGTTTGTAATGATCAGCACATCCTCTATGCCTGAGGCAAATGCCTCCTCAACAATGTACTGAATTGCAGGCTTGTCAACAATGTTCAGCATTTCCTTAGGCACTGCCTTTGACACAGGAAGCACCCTTGTTCCCATACCTGCCGCGGGGATAATAGCCTTTTTAACCTTCATAACCTATTTCTCCTTAAAGCTGTGAAATAATAGTTGTCAATAAATCAAGAACAAACCAGGCAAGCACCGGAGCGAAAAAGTTTGTTCCGCCCATTCTGCCCAAATAAAGCGTTCTCATTTCAGACTGGGAAAGAGTTTTACCGTTCATTAAAGGAATTGAAGAATCAAAAAATCCTCCGTTTTCCAAATTGCTGTCTACTTTGTTGAGTATTGATATAACCTTTGCTCTGTATAACGTATTGGAAAACAGAGCAATTATTATGTGGATTATCAGTCTTGCCCCGAATACAATCAGCATTGCAGGCATAACCGAATCAATAATCTGTGCAAGCTGATTCATTATCTGCGGGTCGGGATTTAGGTAAAAATCAGCGTTTGCAAAGCTTTGGGCGTTGTCAACCATAAATGAGCTGTAAGCGGCAAACTGTTCATAAAACAAACCGCTGACAACAAGCTGAACAATCAGATTAATCGCCATAAAAATCGCACCCTGAAGGTACATTTTTCTAAACATAAGGTAATAGGGTCCGAAAATAAATCCGCTCCAGTTCCATGACACCCTTTTGTTTTTGATAAATTTAGGAATAAATTTATCGGCATTTGTCCTTACAACTGCCGCCGCGTCAGCCGCCCTTTTGCCGTCTATGGTCTGTGTTTCAGACTCATACTGCTTTTGCTCCTGCTGATTAATACCAAAGGCATTCACCTGACTGTATTCACCATACTGTGCGTTGCTTTGTCTTGCGCCGCATTTACTGCAAAATGGTGCGTCCTTTTCTATCTCCGCACCGCAATTGGCACAGACGCTTTTACTGTCCGCACTGTTCTGTGCATTTTGCCTGTCCTCAGGAGGTGAATAAAAATATTTTTCCGATTCCGGCGGTGTGTTCTCTGTCTCTTTAGGCTTTTCATTCGCGGAATTTTCGTATTCAAAGCCTTCCTTGTGTCTGTGGGCATTAAAGCAATGACCTAATGAATTGTAGCATTCTCTGTGATGGGGCGTTCCGCAATAGGGACAGATTACCACATCGTCCTCCTGCTCAAATGTTTTATTACAAACAGGACATTTTTCATCTGAAGAAATGAACATTACTTAATCCTTCCTTTACAAATCACTCTATTATATCATAATATATACAAACACTGCAAGCATAAAGAATATTTAACTTAAAATATATTCCCTCATTTTCAATTTTATACCACAATAAATCACGGTTTTAATTAAAATTTTATTAACTGTTTTTTAACCTTGAAAAGTACGGATATTTTGTATATAATATTATGAATACAAATGATATGCTGACAAATATTACTGATGGAGAGGTTTTATGATTGAATACGAGGAACTCAGATTAAGATTGCTTGAGTCGGAAAAAACCGTTAAAAATTTAAAGGAAGCCCTTGCCATAGATATGCTTAAGGACGAAATTGCACAGCTTGAGAAAAAAAGCAGTGAGCCTGATTTTTGGGACAATATGGAAGCAAGCCAAAAGGTTATGCAAAAAATCGGCTCCTTAAAGGCAAGGGTTGCATCCTATGAAAATGTTAAAAATGATTATGACGACGCACTTGTTATGATTGAGCTTGCCAACGAGGAGGAGGACGCAGACCTGATTGAAGACTGCACTCAGTCAGTTGACGCCATTGAAAAAAGGCTTGAGGAGCTGACTCTGTCAACCCTGCTTAACGGCGAGTATGACGGCAAAAACGCTTTGCTTACCTTCCACGCAGGCGCAGGCGGAACAGAGGCGCAGGACTGGGCGGAAATGCTTTTCAGAATGTATAACCGCTGGGGTGAAAGACACGGCTACAAGGTGTCCACCCTTGATTATCTTGACGGCGATGTTGCCGGAATTAAAAGTGCCACCATACTTGTTGAGGGCGAAAATGCCTATGGGTATCTTAAAGGTGAAATGGGTATACACAGGCTTGTGCGCGTTTCACCCTTTGACTCCTCCGGCAGACGTCACACCTCCTTTGCATCGCTGGAGGTTATGCCGGAAATTGACGACGACGTTGATGTGGAAATCCGTGAGGAAGATATAAAAATGG
>CAMBQD010000180.1 GCA_945869905.1 uncultured Clostridia bacterium
TTACCCAAACCTACGGTGAAAAATATCTCCCTAAAAAGCCCAGATATTACAAGTCAAAAAGTAATATTCAGGACGGTCACGAGGCTATCAGACCGTCAATGCCCAAGGTTAATCCCGAGCAGGTAAAGCCTTATCTTACCTCGGACCAATATAAAATATATAAGCTTATTTGGGACAGATTTATTGCATCTCTTATGGAGGCTTGCCTTCAGGAAACAATGAAGATAGAAATAACAGCCAACGGCTATGTGTTTAATGCCACAGGCTATACCGTTAAATTTGACGGCTTTACCGCTCTTTATGAGGAAAAGGGCGACGAGGAAAAGACAGACGATTCCGCTCCTCTACCTGAAATGAAGGTGGGCGATGCTCTTAAGCTTAAGAGTATTTTAGGCAATCAGCACTTTACTCAGCCTCCTGCAAGATATACTGAGGCGTCACTTACAAAAGCACTGGAGGAAAACGGTGTAGGTCGTCCGTCAACATATGTTACAATCACATCAACAATTCTTAACCGTGAGTATGTTAAGCGTGAGGGCAAGCAGTTTGTACCAACCGAGCTTGGCGAGGCAGTAACAAAGCTGCTGGAGGAAAGGATACCTAACATCGTTAATGTAAAGTACACCTCTAAAATGGAAACCGACCTTGACAAGATTGACAGCGGCGAAAAGGATTACAAGGAAATGATTAGGCTCTACTATGACGAATTTGAAGAGCCGCTGGAAAAGGCTAAGGCAGATATGCAGGGCGTTAAAATAAAGCTCAAGGAGGAGGAAACCGACGTTGTCTGTGAAAAATGCGGACGTAAAATGGTTATTAAGGTTGGACGTTTCGGTAAATTCCTTGCCTGCCCCGGATATCCTGAGTGTAAAAACACAAAGCCTCTTGTTTACAAAACAACGGCAAAATGCCCTGAGTGCGGCGGCGACGTTATAGAGAAGAAAACAAAGAAGGGCACCTCCTTCTTTGGCTGCTCAAATTATCCAAAATGTAACTTTATGACTTGGGACGCACCGTCGGACGAGGTTTGTCCAAGATGCGGTAAATCACTGTTTAAGCGCAGGGGCAATGTGCTTTACTGCCCTGATACCGAGGGCTGTGGATTTACAAAGCCTGCACCCAGAAAAAAGAAAACAGAAGAAGAATAACTATGAATTTTAAAGTAATAGGCGCAGGCCTTGCCGGTGTTGAGGCAGCTTGGCAGATTGCAAATGCCGGATATCAGGTTGACCTTTATGAGATGAAGGGCATAAAACGTTCTCCTGCTCATAAAACAGACCTGTTTGCAGAGCTGGTATGCTCCAACTCCCTTAAAGCCGCAAGGCTTGACAGTGCGGCAGGCTTGCTTAAAGAGGAAATGTCAATGCTGGGCTCGCTGACCGTTCCTGTGGCAAGGGGCTGTGCAGTGCCTGCAGGGGGTGCACTGGCGGTTGACAGGGATATCTTTTCTCAGCAGATAACCGATAAAATTAAATCGCATAAAAATATCAAAATTATAAATGAGGTAGTTGAAGCTCTTGACACCGATGACAACACCGTAACAATAGTTGCCACAGGTCCTCTTACAGACGGTGCCTTGGCGGAAAATATCAAATCCTTTGTGGGCGAGTATCTTTCCTTTTACGATGCGGCGGCACCAATTGTTACTGCCGACAGCGTGGATATGACAAAGGCGTTCGGTGCGTCACGTTACGGCAGGGGCGGTGACGATGATTATATAAACTGCCCTTTTTCCAAAGACGAGTATGAAAGCTTTATCAATGAGCTTGTTAATGCCCAAAGCGCCGTTTTGCACGATTTTGATGTTTACGAGGGCTGTATGCCAATTGAAAAGCTTGCAAAAAGAGGCGTTGATGCACCGCGCTTCGGCCCTATGAAGCCTGTGGGCTTAATTGATCCAAATACAAATCACAGGCCTTGGGCATGTGTTCAGCTAAGACGTGAAAACGCAAAGGGTACAATGTTTAACCTTGTGGGCTTTCAAACAAATCTTAAATTCGGTGAACAGAAAAGAGTATTTTCAATGATACCGGGGCTTGAAAATGCCGAGTTTGTCAGGTACGGAGTTATGCACAGAAATTCCTTTTTAAATTCTCCAAAGCTGCTTAACAGGGATTTCAGCCTGAGAACAAATAAACATATTTTCTTTGCCGGTCAGATTACCGGCGTTGAGGGATATATGGAATCGGCAGGCAGTGGCATCATCGCCGGCATAAATGCAGTAAGGCTTGCTCAGGACAAGCCGTCATTTGTCCCCGAAAACGATACTATGCTGGGTGCTCTTTGCGAATATATCAGCGACGAAAGCGTAACAGGCTTTCAGCCAATGGGCGCAAATTTCGGAGTGCTTCCGGCAATTGAGCCAAAAATCAGAGATAAAAAGGAGAGGTATGCGGCTCTTGCAAAAAGGGCAGTCAGCTCCCTTAAAAAATCTATGGAGAAAATGTAATGAAAATTATTGTTGATGCCTTTGGCGGTGACAATGCACCGTCGGAAATAATTAAAGGCTCAATGCTTGCCGTTGACGAATACGGTGTGGGTATCCTGTTGGTAGGCGATGAAGAAAAGATAAATCAGTGTGTCGCCAACGAGGGTATTAAGCTTAAAAAAACAGAAATAGTTGATGCTAAGGGCGTTATCACAATGCACGACGATGCTAAGTCCGTTTTAAAGGAAAAGGCTGATTCCTCAATGTCGGTTGGCTTTAAGCTGCTTAATGAGGGCAGGGGCGACGCATTTGTAAGTGCAGGAAATACAGGTGCAATAACCGTGGGTGCAACCCTTATTACAAAAAGAATTAAGGGTGTTAAGCGTCCTGCAATAGCGTCGGTTAT
This sequence comes from uncultured Clostridia bacterium, assembly GCA_945869905.1. GTDB lineage: Bacteria > Bacillota > Clostridia > Oscillospirales > Acutalibacteraceae > Eubacterium_R. Next base: position 2,835 of record CAMBQD010000180.1, read on the forward strand.
GCCCAGTGCAAAAAAGCCTATTCTGCTTATGGACTGCGGTGCAAATTCAGAGTGCCGTGCGGAATTTCTTTACCAGTTCGGCTTGATGGGCAGTCTATATATGGAACATATTCTTAAATATGATAACCCAAGGATTGCTCTTGCCAATAACGGTACTGAGGATACAAAGGGT
>CAMBQD010000181.1 GCA_945869905.1 uncultured Clostridia bacterium
AGATTATCAGTAACGGTAAAAGACTGGGTATAATTGTGCTTTGAGAAAGCACCAAGCCCTCTGCCGCACCTGCCTTTGCGTCAGAAGAAAATGCAATAAGCATCACAGCCCCTGCCATGAGAAAAATCAGTATAGCAATGCTTTTCTTTTTCATATTACCACCAAAAAATAATATGATAATTGTTTTGGTAATATTAAAAAAAGGACGTGCAAAGCACATCCCGGACTGTGGATAAAGCGGACTGAACCGTACCAAATTACCAATCGTATTTTGTCAATTTACCCTTTTGTGACAGGGCAGGGTAGCCCCATTGCCTCAGCACCTCATATGTACCAACGCAAACTGCGTTTGACAGGTTAAGACTGCGTATTATACCTCTCATAGGCAGTCTTACACAGGTGTCATGATTTTCCTTTAAAAGCTCCTCCGGCAGTCCCTTTGTTTCCTTGCCGAACACAAGAAAAGCATTATTTTCATATTTCATATCGGAGTGTGCAATCTCGCCCTTAGTGGTGAAATAATAAAATTTTCCGCCCTTGTTTTTTTCAAAAAACTCCCGGGTGCTGTCGTAGTAGGTAATATCCAGCTTGTCCCAATAGTCAAGACCTGCTCTTTTCACCTGTTTGTCAGTGATTTGAAAGCCCATAGGACCTACAAGGTGCAGTCTTGCACCCGTTGCGGCACAGGTACGTGCAATGTTTCCCGTATTTTGAGGTATCTCAGGCTCAATAAGTGCAATGTTAAGCGAGTATTCCATTTATGTATACCTCTTTTATGTCAAGATTTTCGTCAAGGAAAACAAGGTCTGCGCACTTTCCTGTCTGTATTGAGCCTATTTTGTCATCCTCTTTAATTGCTTTTGCAGGGTTAATTGTACAGGATTTGAGAGCAGCTTTAAAATCTATACCAAAGGAAATAAGATTTTTAAATTCCGTATGAATATTTGAGATAGACGCGGCAATGGTTCCGTCTGCAAGCACAGCATATTTGCCGTCCTTTTTTACAAATACCTGTTGGCCGCCCAGCTCAAATTCACCCTCGCCAAGCCCTGCACCGCGCATTGAGTCGCTGACAACAACAGCCCTGTCCTCGCCGAGAATGTCAAAGGCATTACGCAAAACAATAGGATTGATGTGTCCGCCGTCGCAGATAAGCTCGCACATTATTCTGTCATCATCAAGTACGGTGCCCACAATACCGGGCTCTCTGTGAGTCATAGGCGTCATTGCGTTAAAAAGGTGAGTGGCGTGGCGCACACCCTGTTCAATTGCTTTTTTACATTCCTCGCAATCAGCATTGGAGTGGCCTATTGACACAGTGCATTTTTTGCTGACATACTCTATAAATTCCTTGCTGTCAAACGCCTCAGGTGCAATAGTGATAATTTTTATCATATTGCCTGAGCTTTCAAGCAACAGGTCAAATTCCTCTTTTGTGCCGCCGCGGACGTAGTCACCGTTTTGCGCTCCCTTTTTGCTCATTGCAATGAAGGGTCCCTCAAGATTTATTCCTGCAATTTTTGCACCGGATGTTTTGTATCGGGATATAACCTTAACAATATTGCTGAGCCTTTCGGTACCCAAGGTCATTGTGGTGGGGCAAAAGGAGGTTACACCGTGCTTTGCAAGCTCTCTTGTAATTTTGTCCAGGCTTTCATTGCTTTCGTCACAGGCGTCACCGCCTCCACATCCGTGGATGTGGATATCAACAAAGCCGGGGATAAGAGTAAGCCCGCTCATATCCTTTCCGTCGCCGTTAATGATACCTATTTGCTTTATTATTCCGTTTTCAATTTCAATGTCACCGAACTCTTTTTCAAAAAGCTCGTTATAAAAGGTACAGTTTTTAAATAACATTACTCATTTTCCTTTGCTATTTTGTAAGCCAGCTCTTGAAGCTGCTCAAAGCTTTCAAGCTGACCGATTTCACGTCTGAATGCCGCACCGCCTCTGATACCCTTGGTGTAATATGCGGCGTGGTGCCTTGCCTCACGAATGGCGGTGTATTCGCCCTTGTACTCAATTATTTTTTCAACGTGCTTAAGCATAACTACCATTTTTTCATTGACGCTTACCTCAGGCAGAACACGGCATTCACCCAGATATGCGTTAAGCCGCTGAAATAGCCAGGGGTTACCCAAGGCGCCTCTGCCAATCATTATACCGTCACAGTTGGTTTTTTCAAGCATAATTGCGGCGGACTGCTCGTCACGTATATCTCCGTTACCTATAACAGGGATTGACACAGCCTGCTTAACCTTTGCAATGATGTCATAATCAACATTGCCGGAGTACATCTGCATTCTTGTTCTGCCGTGAACGGTTACGGCAGATGCGCCGCTTTTTTCTGCAATTTGGGCAATTTGAACAGCGTTAACACTGTTATCGTCCCAGCCCTTGCGGATTTTCACCGTAACGGGAATTGATACTGTGCCTGACACAGCTTTGATTATTTCACCTGCCAGCTCAGGCTTTTTCATAAGACTTGCACCGCCGCCGTTCATAGCAATTTTCGGAGCAGGACAACCCATATTTATGTCAATTACCTGAGGGTTAAATTCAAGGCATTTTTCTGCGGCTTCAGCCATAATTTCTGGGTCGTCACCGAAAATCTGAATTGCCGCAGGATTTTCTCTTTCCCCAAGCACCAAGAGCTGACGGCTTTTTTTGTCACCCATTGTAAAGCCCTTTGCCGATACCATTTCCGATACAACGTAGCCCGCACCGTAATTTATGCACAGCTCACGGAAGGCTCTGTCGGCAATGCCTGCCATAGGAGCAAGGCATATTCCGTTTTTTATTTCAACGTCTTTTATTTTCATACCGATTATATTGTCCTTAATTTTCTTTATTCATACTATCACATTTTTTCTTTAAAAGCAATTGTGAGAGTTACATATTGCATTTTTTTAATAATTTTGTTAATATTCCTATTAGAAATAGTTTAACTGTGTAAAAGGAAATGTTATAAATGTTTGTTGATATAGCAAAAATTAAAAT
>CAMBQD010000182.1 GCA_945869905.1 uncultured Clostridia bacterium
CAAATCAACACCTACGTATCCACTGTAGGCACCTGTGTATTAGCAGAACAGCTGGGTATCGGTGAGCCTACGCTAATTGATATTACCAAGGAAATTGTTAAGCCGGGACGTGACCCCCGTGATGAGCTGCCGGCACCGCTTTTAAGAACAGATGTTATGGGTATAGACGACCTTAAGGTGGGTATGGAGCTGAAAGGTACAGTAAGAAATGTTATTGATTTCGGCGCATTTGTGGATATCGGTGTTCATCAGGACGGCCTTGTTCACATATCTCAAATTACGGACAGATACATTAAGCATCCCGGCGATGTGCTTAAGGTGGGGGATATTGTAACCGTTTGGGTTATTTCCGTTGACACGGCAAAAAAGAGAATTGGACTTACTATGAAAAAGCCAAAGGGTTAAATTATGAATGTTAAAGTTATACGTTCAAACAGAAAAAGTATGTCACTTAGCATAGACGATGAGCTTAATCCTGTTGTAAGAGCACCCTTCTGCGTCAAAAAAAGTGAAGTTGACAGCTTTGTTTTAAGCAATAGCGGTTGGATTGAAAAAGCAGTAATGCGTAAAAAAGCACAGCTTGAAAAAACAGATTTATCCGATGCTGAGATAAGCAGACTTGTTAATCTTGCCAAGGAGATTATTCCTAAGCGAGTGGAGTATTACTCTGATATTATGAATTTAAAGCCAACCGGTGTAAAAATCACAAAAGCAAAGAAACGCTTTGGCTCCTGCAACGGTAAAAATTCACTGTGCTTTTCCTGCTTTCTAATGAGTTATCCTATGGAGGCTGTGGATTATGTTGTTGTTCACGAGCTGGCGCACATAAAGCACCATAATCACGGCAGGGAATTTTATGATTTGATAAGGTCATATATGCCTGACTATAAAGAAAGAGAAAAGATACTAAAAAAAGCGTAGGTTACCTAGGCAAAGAAGAGTAATCCGAACCTGCCAAAAATACAGTATTAAAGCGACTTTTGTATTTTTCACTGTTGCCTTGCGCCGGCAAGGCTTCCATCTCAAAATCCAAAATTCATCTTTACTTCAAGCATTTTTGGTCTGCGAGTTTAAATTGTGCTGATTTGTTCTTAATCAAGGCATAAAAACGCAGGAATACTTTATGTATTCCGAGTATTTTTAACGCAGAGTAAGGGCAAATCAGCCAATTTAAACCACGGTTCGGATTACTCTTCTTTGCCTACGCTTTTTTAATGTCTATTATCACAATTTCCGGATGGTTGAAAAGTCTTAAAGGAAATTCGGAATTTCCCAGTCCTCTGCTGACTATAAGCTTTGGTCTTTCGCCAAAGCTACCCCGCGCATATTTTGGAAAAACTCCCTGACCGGGAGAAAACAAAGGACCTACAAATGGCATTATCCACTGTCCGCCGTGGGCGTGACCTGAAAGCTGTAAATCAAAATCGTATTGACTGTAATTTACCTCCTTTATTCCCTCAAAATTTTCAGGAAAATGACTAAGCACAAGACGGAATTTGTCCGACTGCTCAAGGGCTTTGAAATAGGCACTCATATTTCTGTAAACAAATGTACCGTTTTTCCTTGCCCTGTAATCTGAAAAATCCGCCTGATTTTCGTCAAGACCGAGTATTATTATATTATCCGTTTCTGCAATTTCATTCAGTAAAACGTTAAAGCCTATTTCTTTAAGCTCCTTCATAAGCTCATCGAAATTATCAAGCCGTCTTTCGTGATTGCCTGTTATATAGTAAACAGGAGCAATTTTTACAAGCTCCCTGCCGTAGGCTAACATCTTTTCCTTGTTTTTACATTTGTCATTGATGTAGTCTCCGGTTATACAGATTATGTCAGGCTTTTCCTTCTCTGTGATTTCAATAACCTTACCGAAGGGCTTTGAGTGAAAATCGGAAAGATGTACAATTTTTGTATCATCTTTTATTTTATCATTTTTTATCTCATATTCCGATTTGTCAATTTTATTATTTTGATAATAGCAAAAAACAAAAAACAGTATAACAAGTACCGCCAATGCAAGCCAAATCATTCAACATCACCTGACAATATAATATAATTAATATTTAATTTAGTCAATATTCAAAATTTGTTTTCATTTTAAAAGGGAAATGTGTTATTATTGAGTATAGTATATTAGAAAGGGTGAAAATTTTGGATAATTCTATTCGTCTTTTGTCAGAAGAAAACGAAAAAAATATTCTATGCAGTAAGGCTTGCCTGTCTTCAAATTCAAGGGGAAGAATTGTCAGTGAGCCTGACGACGCAGTGAGAACCTGTTTTCAGCGTGACCGTGACAGAATTATTCATTCCCAGTCCTTTAGGCGCCTTAAGCATAAAACACAGGTTTTTCTTGCGCCCAGCGGCGACCATTACAGGACTCGTTTAACTCATACACTTGAGGTTTCACAGATTGCAAGGACTATAGCAAGGGCATTACAGCTTAACGAGGATTTAACAGAGGCAATTGCCCTTGGACACGATTTGGGCCATACGCCCTTCGGCCACGCAGGCGAGCGTGCACTGGACAAGCTTTGCAGCTGTGGCTTTAAGCATTATCAGCAAAGTGTCCGTGTGGTTGACAAGCTTGAAAAGGACGGCACAGGTCTTAACCTTACTCACGAGGTCAGAAACGGAATAGTCTGTCATACAAAGGGTGAGGAGGCCTATACTCTTGAAGGGCAGATAATCCGCATTGCCGATAAAATTGCTTACATAAATCACGATATTGACGACGCAATACGCGCCGGTGTCATGGCTGAGGAGGATATACCCTTAAGCCTTAGGATGCAGCTTGGTATGACAAAATCACAGCGCATTAACAATATGGTCCTTGATGTTATCAAAAACAGCGATGATAAAATAAGAATGAGCAGTGATTTTTACGAAGGCTTTATGGAGCTGCACGATTTTATGTTTACGGCAGTTTATACCAACCCCGTGTGTAAGGGTGAGGAAAGCAAGGCAGTTGATATGCTTGAGATGATTTAT
>CAMBQD010000183.1 GCA_945869905.1 uncultured Clostridia bacterium
CCCTGACGCTTTGCAATATCTTTTAAAGCAATAAATCACTCTTCCTTATGCTCGGAAAGGTCAACAAGCATACGCAAGGCATATCTTCATATTTTACACTTCCTTGTTGTGAATATATACTTATACATATATTTAGTAGGTTTTGCAAGTGTTATTTGAAATTTATATATTTTTGTTCAAATTATCAAAAAATAAAAGCCGAGAAGAAGCTTCTCGACTTTATATTTGGAGCTGGTGATCAGACTTGAACTGACGGCCTATTGATTACGAATCAATTGCGCTACCAACTGCGCCACACCAGCAATTATTCAATTTTGTTTACGATACAGCACAGCAGAAAATATATACTTAAATACATCCAAAGGCCTGTTCATTACGAGTGAACTGCTCTACCTACTGAGCCATATCAGCTGATAATTAAATTATGTACAGGCATTAATTACCGTTATGATAACTGCCTGTTGTGTCATAGGAATCCGGCTCGTCCGGAATAACCAATGAACAAATAATATATAAAAGCACGCCCGGTACTGCGGCAGAAAATACTGACACCAATGCCCAAATAAGCCTTACAATTGTGGGGTCAACATTAAAATAAACAGCAATACCGCCGCATACGCCTGACAACATTCTTTCTGTTTTACTTCTGTAAAGCTTTTTCATAATCATTCTCTCTTTCACTGCGTTATAGATATTATACAACATATTCACAGAAGTTCAAGTAATTTTTTAAAAACAAATTCAATGCTTGATTTTCTTACCTGATTTCTTCCGATTTCACCAAACTGCTGAGTATAAGTCTGTACCTCGCCGTTTATACAAAAGCCAAAGCAAACCATACCCACAGGCTTTTTTACCGTGCCTCCGCCGGGTCCTGCAACACCTGTAACGCCTACGCCCACTTCACTGCCGGCAGCTCTTGAAACGCCCAACGCCATCTCATAAGCCACCTCCTCACTGACAACTCCCTTTGACAGAATTGTATCGGCGCTAACGCCTAAAAGTGAAATTTTAGCCTCGTTGGCATAGGTAACAAAGGACATATCAAGCACCTTTGAGGCGTTGGTAACATTAACCAAATTGCCGCAGCACAGACCACCGGTACAGGATTCGGCAAAGGAAATGTGATAGCCTTTTTCTATTAATTTATCTACTACCTGTTCTTCAAGTGCCATAATGACCACCTTTAACTATCAATATTCAAAGCTTCCGCCGCAGGATTCCTCCTTCAGCACAATGCCGTCACCGTCATAGACCTTAAGCGTTGCCGTATCTACCTGTCCTTCACAGGTTATATCACATAGATAAATAAAATCCTCCTGTGACATTTCATTAAAGGATGCAGAGGCCATGTAATCATCATTAAAGCTGATATCCGCTTTCACTGCCCTTGAGTCATTATTACTGCCGAAAAAAGCAACCAATGACCGAGAGATGTTATCCTGACTGTTATAGCAGCAATTGATTACGGAAGAATAATCCACGACGCCGTTTTGACCGAAATCGACCACATATCTGTTCTTAAACAAGACGTGATTTTTAAAAATCTCCGCGCCGTAGCCATCGCTTGTTTTATAAAGAACTCCGTAATATTTACCGCCGTTTTCACTTTCAAAAAGAGTTGTTTTCAGTATTTCAACATCATTACTGCCGGTATCTGAAATAAGCTTTACTATCAAAGCCTGTGCCTTAGCATCGTCACCTACGCTTACGGAATTACTGCTGACAACACCATAATAAGCTATAAGCACAGCTGATAATACAACCACTGCGGCAAGTATAATTACAGTAACCCTTTTACTGCTTTTTTGCTTTGTTTGTTCCATAATATATTCCCCAAATAAGCGACCATTAATCTTTTATACCGTTTTGAATTTTTGCAGCAGTAAGAGTATTTTGCATAAGCATTGAAATTGTCATGGGTCCGACACCGCCGGGAACAGGTGTTATGAATGAGCATTTGTCCTTAACGCTGTCAAAATCAACATCTCCGCAAAGCCTGCCGTTTTCATCCCTATTCATACCGACATCAATAACAACGGCACCGTCCTTAACCATATCGGCACTCACAAATTTTGCCTTGCCGATAGCGGCTACCAAAACATCCGCCTGACTTGTAACAGCCTTAAGGTCGGTGGTTTTAGAATGGGTAATTTCCACAGTTGCATTTTCGTGCAAAAGGAGCATTGCCATAGGCTTTCCCACAATATTGCTCCTGCCCATAACAACTGCCTTTTTACCTGCCACATCAACGCCGGTCGAATGAATAAGCTCCATTACTCCCGCAGGGGTGCAGGGCAGGAAATTGTAATCACCAATCATAATTGCGCCCACATTTACAGGGTGAAAGGCATCAACGTCTTTGATTGGGTCAATAAGATTTATAACCTCCTTGTCGTCAAGGTGCTTGGGCAAAGGGAGCTGACAAAGAATACCGTTTATTTCCGGTCTTGCATTAAGCTCCTTAACAAGCTCGTTAAGCTCTTTCTGCGTTGTGCTTTCAGGCAGGGCAAATTTTTCACTGTAAAAGCCCACCTCCTCGCAGGCCTTTTCCTTGTTTCTTACATAAACCTGTGAGGCAGGGTCCTCCCCTACTATTATTACGGCAAGTCCGGGAACAATACCTTTTTCCTTAAGCTGAGCCGTTTCAGCGGCAACTCTTTCCCTAACCTGCTTTGAAACTGCTTTTCCGTCAATTATCTGTGCCATTTTCTTTCTCCGTATCATCATTTATTTCAGGCACGGTTTCCTCTGCCTGTACCGTATTTTCACTATTATCAATAGGGCTGTCAAGCACCAGTGCCTTTGTCAGTGTTCCTTTTTTCAGCTTAACAAAGCATACCGCCAGTGCAATTGCAAACACAACCACAATTATCATTGAAAGGAGCTGACTTACCCTAAGTGTTGTATTGCCGATATAAAGAGAGTCGGTTCTCAGTCCTTCAACCACTGCCCTTTCTGCGCCGTACCAAACGCCGTAG
>CAMBQD010000184.1 GCA_945869905.1 uncultured Clostridia bacterium
TCCGTTTTTTGCTCGGGGGCGGTACCATCGTACAGCTCCCACTCGCAAGAAAACGTAATTCAGTTTCATTTATCGAAGCCTATATCTTCGATAAAATCAATCATTAGGGATGAATTTCTTATGAACAGCTGACACGGCTCTGTCTGCGTCCTCTGCGTCAATAATAACGGAAATCTTAATTTCCGATGTGGAAATCATCTGAATATTGATATTGCTTTCATAAAGAGCCTCAAACATTTTTGAAGCTGTACCCGGATGAGATTCCATACCGGCACCTACGATTGAAACCTTGGCAACATCGGTATTACATACAATTGTGCAATTGTCAAGCATATCCTCCAAAAGTTCAACGGCAACAGGGCCGTTATCCTTGCTTACGGTAAACACGATATCCTTTGTGCCGTCTCTGCCAAAGGACTGAAGAATAATATCAACATTGATGTTCTTGGCTGAGAGCTTTGAGAAAATTTTAAATGCGATACCCGGAGTATCCTGTAAATTTAAGATTGATACCAGTGCAACATCCTTGTCCTTAGTTACACCTCTGATTAACATTTTTTCCATTTTTGCTGCCTCCTTAACAATAGTACCCGGAATGGGATTAAGTGAGGAGAGAACCTCAAGCTCTACTCCGTATTTTTTTGCCATTTCTACTGAACGGTTATTAAGCACCTGAGCACCGAGAGTTGCCAGCTCAAGCATTTCATCATAAGTAATTTCCTTAAGCTTTTTAGCATTTTCAACCTTTCTTGGGTCTGCTGTGTACACGCCCTCAACGTCTGTGAAAATCTGGCATTTGTCTGCCTTGAGCGCCGCCGCAATGGCAACTGCCGAGGTATCGGAGCCGCCTCTGCCCAAGGTGGTCAAATCGTCATATCTGTTGATACCCTGAAAGCCTGCAACCACAACTATGTTGTGCTTTGCAATTTCTGCCTGAAGCCTGTTTGGCTTTATGTTCTTAATTCTTGCCTGAGTGTAAATAGAATTGGTGTTAAAGCCTGCCTGCCAGCCCAAAAGACTGATAACAGGGTAACCCAGCTTTTCAATAGCCATTGCCAGCAGTGAAATTGAAATCTGCTCTCCGGCAGTAAGGAGCTGGTCCATTTCCCTTTTGTGAGCATTTGGATTAATCTCATTTGCCTTGGCAATCAAATCATCTGTTGTGTCACCCTGTGCGGATACAACAACAATAACATCGTTGCCCTGCTTGTAGGTATCTGTAACAATACGGGCAACATTCATAACTCTCTGGGCATCTGCCACTGATGAGCCGCCGAACTTTTGAACAATAAGTCCCATAGTTCATATCCTCCTCATATTAATAGTTTGTAACCTTAATTGTATTTATTACCTCAAAGCCCTTAAGCTTTTCGGTTAATTCATTTTCTGTCATTACGTCCGTGATAAAGGCAACCTCGTCTGAGGGCTGACCCTTTCTTGAAAGGTACTTAACCTCTGAAAATACGCTGTTAACCTTTGCGCAATCTGCCTTTGCCCTAACGTAAAATGGCATCTTAATTGTGCTTTTATAATCAACCACATAATCCTCTGAGCCGGGACCCCATCCGAAAATCTTTTTCCTTTCGGTATGCTTTGCGCAGTCAATTATATCTGCAACAACTGCAGATGCGGTAGGCAGCTTGCCGGCACCGGGGCCGTAAAAGCAAACGTCGCCCACAGCGTCGCCGCGAACAAGCACTGCATTGAAAACGTCCTTTACAGACGCAAGCTGGGAGCCGTTGTATACTACGGCAGGGCTTACAAATGCGGCAATCCTATCCTCGTCAATATATTTAATCTGACCTAAAAGCTTTATTACGCCGTTGGCTGAATTGATGTATGAAACATCCTCAAGGGTAATATTTGAAATGCCCTCTGTTTCAACCTGTGACGGATAAACATGCTTGCCAAAAGCAAGGGAGGCAAGAATACATACCTTACGGCAGGCATCGTGCCCCTCAACATCTGCTGTGGGGTCCTTTTCCGCATAGCCCTTTTCCTGCGCAATCTTCAGTGCCTCCTCAAAGGACATACCCTGCTCAATCATCATTGTCAGAATAAAGTTTGTGGTGCCGTTAAGAATACCGGCAATGCCCTCAATATTATTGGCGGCAAGGCACTGTGTAAGCGGTCTGATAATGGGAATACCGCCGCCAACTGATGCCTCTATCAAATAGTTTGTGCCGCTTTCCTCAGCCGCCTGTAAAAGCTCAAGTCCTTTTTGCGCCACCAGCTCCTTGTTGGAGGTGACAACGCTTTTGCCTGCCTTAAGCAGCTTCATTGTGAAATCAAAGGCAGGATTTACACCGCCCATTGTTTCAGCAACAATCTTAATTTCCTTATCGTTTAATATGTCGTTAAAATCCTTTGTGAACAAATCTTTATGCGAGTCATTAGGGAAATCACGCAAATCCAGAATACGTGACACCTCTAAGGTTTCACCGCCTATTTTTTTGGGAATAGTATTGCTGTGGCTTTCAATAACCTCCACAACACCGGAACCTACCGTTCCGTAACCCATAACCGCAACCTTCATATATAAACCTCCTGTGTTTGTTTAATTGCTTAACTGAGCGGAATTTACACCGCTTACATTTTTTATGTTTTTCAGCATTTCACCTACAGTAACCGTCATTTCCGTCACCCATACAGTTACGGATACATCGGCAACCGAATTAACGGGAACGCTCTGATTAACGGAAAGGATGTTGGCACCTGCCTTATAAAGCTCATTCATCAGTGCCGACAGTACGCCTGCATTATCCTTCAGCTTAGCATTTATTGTAACTGTTTCATCATTGTTATCCCCATTATATTCAAAAATAGCATCCTTGTACTTATAATATGCACTTCTTGAAATGCCTGCCATCTTTGCCGCCTGTGAGGCAGATGCCGCCTCCCCTGAGGCAAGATAATTCTTTGCCTCCACAACCTTTGAATAAACAGACGGAAGTATATTGGAATTAAC
>CAMBQD010000185.1 GCA_945869905.1 uncultured Clostridia bacterium
ATCGCCGAAGGCACCCATATCAACAAAGTTTGCAATAATAGTAACCACTGAAATAACAAATGATGCAATTGCGCCCACAATTGTCCAAGCCATAAGTATTGTCATAAGTGGGAATTTTTTGCCGTAATAGATGTGACGCCATTCATAAGCAGAGTCGATATGACCGCTGATTATAATTCTTCTCTTAACCTCGCCGCTGGGCTTTCTTACACCAAGAAGATTATGTCCCTCAACCTTTTTATAAAATGGGTCCATAAAACGCTTGTACATAAGAAATTCCATAACAGTTATGAGCAGTCCTACAAAAACAACACCGCAAACAACGCACTGTGCAACAAAGAAGCTGATAACGCTTGTAAACACAAGTATACTGCAAACAACTACTGCAAGAAATACGGAGGCTGCAACCAGCTTAGTCCAATGAAGGAATGCCTTTGGAGCCATTTTGTATGACTCAAAGCGTGTTTCGTCACAGAAGGTATCCATTTCTTTTTTGATGTGCTTTTCTGCTGCATAGCAGTTTTCGTTACCGGACTCACGAGGTCCGTACTTTTTGATTACGTTTGTAATCTCTTTTACAGTGTAGTCAACGTTTTCATCAATGACTGACTGCGGAAAATCGGCAAATTTCATATCATTGCTCTCCTTTTCTCTTTAATTCTCTATTAAGCTTTACTTCCAGGTGAGTATCACCCTTCATAAATTTGCTTTGAATTTTTGCCCTTTTAATTCGGTTTTTAGGCAATGAAACCGCATCAACAGCATAATTGATATCCAGCAGCTTATAGTAAACCTTGAAATTATCAAGCCTTGCCTTAAAGTCCTTCCAGCTCTTGTTTTTAGGTGCCGACCAAGCAACCTCCGCAAGTGCCTGCATTCTGGGGGCAATCATCAGGTCAAGCTTTTCTCTGCCGTCAATCCATTCGGTCCATACCTCTCCCTCAACACCAAGCACATTTTTTACATTTTCCTCGTTAACGCCGAAATTAACAGGTGAATAATTATATGTATTTTTAAGCGGATACAAGCCATAGGTCATATCAAAATAAAAGGACTTGTGATTTGACATAATAATGCTTCCGCCGGTGTTAACGTGCTTCTCTGCATTCTTATCTCTCTGAGGAGTCCAATACTGAGCAATAACCGTTTTGTCAAGATTACCTGCCGCAAGTATTTCATTCCAGCCGATAAGGCGTTTGCCCTTTCCCTTAAGATGCTCAAGAATACGGTTGTTGAACCAGCCCTGCAAATCCTCCTCATCCTTAAGGTGATTATCACTGATTACCTTCTGGCAATGAGGACATTTTTTCCATTCGTCCTTTGGCGCCTCGTCACCGCCGATATGAAAATAAGGTGCGGGGAACAGCTGGCAGATTTCGTCAATAACATCAAAAACAAACTCCATTGTTTGTTCCTTACCTGCACAGATTGTTCTGTTCCAGTCCTTAATACCCAATTTCTTTTCGGGAATAATTCCGCCGAAATATCCCGGAACAGGGCGGTTAAGCTCACGGCAGGCAAGCCAGGGATACGCCGCAATTGCCGCCGCACAGTGAGCGGGAAAATCAATTTCAGGCACAATCATTATACCGCGCTGAGAGGCATATTCCACAATTTCCTTAATATCCTCTTGAGTATAGTAGCCGCCGTACTCGCCCTCAATAATATCTGTTGAGCCCCAGCCGTTAATCTGCGTAAAGCTACGAACAGAGCCGATTTCCGTCAGCAGAGGGTATTTTTTAATTTCAACTCTCCAGCCCTGGTCGTCTGTAAGATGCCAATGAAAAACATTTAGCTTCATCATAAACATCAGGTCAAGATATCTTTTAACCTCTTCCTTGCCGAAAAAATGACGGCTTTCATCAAGCTGCATACCGCGCCACTTATAGTTGGGCCTGTCATTTATTGTACAGCAGGGCACCTTTCTTTTGCCAAGCTCATATCTGCTGATTTGACGGAGGGACTGCAAGGCGTAATACGCGCCTGCTTCATCACCGGCTTTAATGGTGATGCAATCCTCTGTCACGTCAAGGCTATAGCTTTCATTACCAAAGGAGCTGTCCTTTTTTATAACCAGCCTTCCGTCATCTGCCCTTTCAAGCTTAAGCAGCGGTAATTCAAAATCCGAGCAGGCCTTAAATCCGTCGTCAATAAGAAAAAATCCTTTTTTGCTTTCGCTCTTATAAGGAATTGGGATTAAATTTATCATATCAATCTCCTGACAAATTAAATAATGTAAACAATTACTGTAATTGTAACATAACTTTTTCCAAAACTCAACAATCTGTAAAATATAATTATTTACAAAAATCTTACAATCTCATTTAGGCTTTCTGCAACTGAGGCACCCGTATTTTTTAGGCGTTCATAATTCTGGTGCCCTCCTGCAACCAAAATGCTGTCACACCCCACATATTCAGCCACCTCAAAATCATGTACGGTATCACCTATAAACACAACCTTATCGGCAGGAATTTTGTTATCATCAAGCCATTTTTTTGCAAGCTCAGCCTTGCCTGCCGCCAAATTATCGTCAATGCCGACAGCACCGGAAAAGTATTTCATTATTCCAAACTGATTTATTTGCTGTGCAAGCCTGTTCTTTTCACAGGCGGAAATCACTGCCTGAACGGCGCCTGCACTGCCGATTTTGTTAAGAACACCTTCAGCCTGCGGATAAAGCTCTGCCCTGTCCTGCAATTTGCAATAAAGGCTAATGTAAAGCTCCGCCAGCTCCTCAAAGGGATGAATACCAAAATCAAAGCCTATGCGCCTGTAATATTCAATTATCGGAAAGCAAAAAATCTCACGGTATCTTTCAAGAGTTAATCGGGTTTTATAGCCCTTTAACTCCAGCATTTGATTCATTGCGTCAATTCCGATTTGGACATCGTCATAAAGAGTACCGTTCCAATCCCATATTATGTACTTATATTTCATATTATCCTCTTACACTGTACA
>CAMBQD010000186.1 GCA_945869905.1 uncultured Clostridia bacterium
TTGTACAAACTGTAATATGACAGTGAATGAAGCTGAATTCGCCTGTCCTAAATGCGGCAACACAAATCTTTCTGTTTGGGCAGACCCAAATGCACCAAAGCTTAAGAAAAAAAGTATAAATCTTTTTATTATTGCAATAGTTATTTACGTTGTTGCTATTATTATTACAACTGTTTTCACCGTTAAGGTTATGATTGACGTTGTGGAAAATCCACAGGAGTTTGAAGACTCTATTTACGGCTTAATTGATGAATTTGAACAGTATGGGGACTTGGGTGATTATGACGATAACATTGTCTTTTATGACAAGCTGGGCAATCAGTATGATGATTGGGACGATGTTGTCTACTATGATAAGGACGGCAATAAGTATATCCTTGCAGTTGATGACGACTCTTACTTAGGATTTTTTGTAAATATTGAAACTAAGGAAAAATATCCTTCAGAAAACTGCTTTGTTGACGAAGAGGGTAATTTTGTTTATTTTGGAAATCCCGATGCTTTAACAATGAATGATGATTATATCAGCTACACTGACGCAGAGGGAAAAATCTATTATGAAGCCTCAAATGCTGTATGGGACGCTGACGGTTGCCTTTCATAATGCTTTTGTATACTGCCTCAGTATTGGGGCAGTATTTTACTGAATATTTATTTAAGCAAGCCATTTGAGGCTTGTTCTGATTTATTTCGCTTGCTTAAGGAGGATTTATGGCTGATTTTCAAAAACAAACTGTTCAGTGGTTTCCCGGTCATATGGCAAAAACAAGGCGAATTATTCAAAGCAGCCTTAATCTTGTTGACGGAGTTGTGGAGCTGGTTGATGCACGTATACCATATAGCTCGTCAAACCCTGAGCTTGAGCAGATTATAAAAAATAAACCAAGGATAGTTCTCCTTAACAAATGCGATGTTGCCGACTCAAACGCAACAAAAATATGGATTGACTATTATAATTCAAAGAATGTGTATGCACTACCTGTTGATTGCCGAACAGGCAAGGGGCTTAATGCTTTTATACCTATCGTAAAAAAGGCTCTGGCAAAAACCCTTGAAAAAAATATTGCCAAGGGAATGAGCGGTAAAGCCTTAAGGCTTATGGTTGTTGGTATTCCAAATACAGGCAAGTCATCCTTTATTAATAGAATGGCAGGTAATGCAAAAGCAAAGGTTGCTGACAAGGCCGGTGTAACACGTCAGCAGCAGTGGTTTCCTGTCGGCAATGGAATAGAGCTTCTTGATACACCCGGCGTACTGTGGCCAAAGTTTGATGACCCTGAGGTAGGGGACAGGCTTGCATTTACAGGTGCCGTGAAGGACGAAGTAACGGATATTGAGAGCTTATCCTGTCGTTTACTTGAGGTGCTTTCAAAAACCCGCCCGCAAGCCATCACAGAGCGTTATAAGATTGACAACGTTGACGGACTTCAGGGATGGGAAATTCTTGAGCTTATTGGTAAAAAGAGAGGCTTTTTAGTCAGAGGCGGAGAAATTGATTATGAGCGCACTGCTGTTATGCTGTGCGATGAATTTAGAGGGGGAAGGCTCGGGAAAATCACTCTTGAGCTACCGTGATTATGAACTGGCTTGAATATGAAAATAAAGCGTATGACGAAGGCTTTTTAACCGTTTGCGGAATTGATGAGGCAGGAAGAGGACCCCTTGCAGGTCCTGTTTATGCCGCCGCAGTTATACTTCCGAAGGGACATATTGTTGAGGGAGTAAATGATTCAAAAAAAATATTCGAAAAGAAAAGAGAGCTTCTTTTTGATAAAATAATTTCTGAATGTGTGTGTTACAGCGTTGGTGTTGCAACCGAGCAGGAAATTGACGAATTAAATATTTTGCAGGCCACCTTTCTTGCTATGAGAAGAGCGGTTGACGGACTGATTGTTAAGCCGGATATCGCACTGATTGACGGAAATAAAAAGCCAGGACTTGATATCGCTCAGTGGGATATTGTTAAGGGCGACTCAAAAAGCGCAAGCATTGCCGCCGCGTCAATAATTGCAAAGGTAAGCAGGGACAGATATATGCTTGAAATGTCAGAAAAATATCCTGAGTATCAGTTTGAAAAGCATAAGGGCTACGGTACTAAGCTTCATTATGAAATGATTGAAAAATACGGTGTTTCGCCAATACACAGAAAAACTTTTTTAAAGAAGATACTTAACAATGAATAATAAAGGTAAACTATGGGAAATTGAGGCGGCAAATTTTCTCAGGAAAAAGAGATATGCTTTAATTGACGCCAACTACTCAACACGCTTCGGTGAAATAGATTTAATTGTAAAAAACAAAAAATATATTTGCTTTGTTGAGGTTAAGCAGAGAGATGCCGGCTCAATTGCACAGCCTGCGGAATTTGTAAATTCTGCAAAGCAGGAAAAAATTAAGGCGTCGGCAGAAATTTATCTTGCCAATAACAGGACGGATTTACAGCCAAGATTTGATGTTATTGAAATTTATACCGACAATAATAAAATAAAATCAATAAAACATCTTGAAAATGCTTTTTAGTTAGTATAAAATAGATACAATTTCATTAAGGAGAACTACTATGCTTTATACATCTACAAGAGATAAATCAATTAAGGTTACTGCGGCACAGGCAATTGCTCAGGGTATCAGTGAAGAGGGCGGACTTTTTGTACCTGTTGAGATGCCGCAATTTTCTATAGACAAAATTTCTTCAATGGTTCCTATGTCTTATATTGACAGGGCTAAAACCATGCTTAAGGAGTTTTTGACAGACTTTACCGATGAGGAGCTTGACTACTGCGTAAACGGAGCATATAATGCCAAAAGCTTTTCATCACCTAAAATTGCGCCTACTGTTAACATTAACGGCAATGAAAACATTTTGGAATTGTGGCACGGTCCCACCTGTGCATTTAAGGATATGGCTCTCCAGCTTTTACCTTAT
>CAMBQD010000187.1 GCA_945869905.1 uncultured Clostridia bacterium
TTACCCATAAAAATATGCACCTCCAAAAGTGTCTAACTTTTGGGGTGCATATCATAATCTTCAGTCGTTTTTTATCAGTATTCAATTTCACCCTTGTATACAAGGTGGCAATCGCCTGTAAGCATTACTCCGTCATCGGAATAATTAACTATCAAATCTCCGCCCTTAACCTTTACGGTGATGTTTTCACCCTTAGGGCAGTATCCGTTTTCAACTGCGCAGATAACTGCCGCGCAGGCACCCGTACCGCAGGCCTGTGTTTCGCCGTTGCCTCTTTCCCAAACACGCATTTTCAGTGTTGTTGAATTAATAACTCTTACAAATTCCGTGTTAATTCTTTCAGGGAAAATATCTGCGGTTTCAAACTGCGGACCTATGCTTTCAAGGTCAATTTTATCTGTGTTTTCCACAAACAGTACACAGTGTGGGTTACCAACAGAGCAGCAGTTGATTTTGTAGCTGCTTCCGCCGATAACGGCATCATAATTAATTATTCTTTCGTTATCAACCAAAACAGGTATTTTATCAGGCTCAAGCTCCGCCTTTCCCATATCAACGGTTACAGATGAAACCCTGCCGTTTCTGGTAAACAGTGTAAGCTCCTTTATTCCGGACGCCGTTTCAACGGTTATTTTATTGCTTTTAACCATACCATTGTCATACAGATATTTACCAAAGCATCTTATGGAGTTGCCTGCCATTTTGCCCTCGGAGCCGTCAATGTTAAATATCCTCATCTTAGCGTCAGCGATATCGCTTTCTTCAATAAGCACAATTCCGTCACCGCCGATGCCCTTGTGCCTGTCGGAAAATTCTATGGCAAAGCTTTCAGGGCAGGTGATTATACCGCACTGATTGTTAAAGAAAATGTAGTCGTCGCCTGTGCCCTGCATTTTGGAAAACTTAAGTATGCCTTTTTCCTTTCGCATATTATTTATGTCCACAAGCTCTGTATTAGTCTGCTTGTATCGTGACGCAATAATATCTGCAATGGCGTTGGCAGTGTCCAGCGATGTGATTGTTGCTATGCCAAGCTGGTTTGCTCTGTTGTGCAGCTTGATATAATCTGCAATTGACTTTTTGTCACTTTTTCCTGTATAAACAATGTAGTCAAGCTTGCCTGATTCCACAAGCTCCATAATGGAATTGTCCTCACGCAGCTTGTTAACTACGGACACCTTTATGCCAAGTCCTTCAATTGCCTTCGCCGTTTCAGGTGTTGCCCATATTTGTGCGCCTAAATCATCAAGCTTTTTGGCAAGGTTAACGATTTCAAATCTGTCCTGCTTTGTGACGGTAATCAGTACACCGTGCCTGTCTTTTTTGTGGAAATCCGTTTTAAAGCCTGCTGATACAAGCCCCTTAAACAGAGCCTCCACAAGATTTTTACCTACACCTAAAACCTCGCCTGTTGATTTCATTTCAGGTCCCAGCTTTGAGTTAACATCGTTAAGCTTTTCAAAGCTGAAAACAGGCACCTTAACTGCATAATATGGCGGCGTTTTGTATAGTCCCGTGCCGTAACCAAGCTCTGAAAGAGAGGAGCCTACCATTATTTTTGATGCCAGCTCCACCATGGGTACGCCTGTTACCTTGCTGATATACGGTATTGTTCTTGACGCTCTGGGATTTACCTCAATAACATAAAGCTCGTTTTGATAAATAAGGTACTGAATATTTACAAGTCCCTTTGTGCCAAGTGAAAGCGCAAGCTTTCGGGATATATCGCATATCTTTTCCAGCATCATATCGTTAAGATTATAGGGCGGATATACTGCAATTGAGTCGCCTGAATGAACACCGGCTCTTTCAATATGCTCCATAATACCGGGTATAAGCACGTCATTGCCGTCGGATATGCAGTCAACCTCCAGCTCAGTGCCCATCATATATTTGTCCACAAGTACAGGATTTTCTATGCCCTGCGCCAGTATTATCTGCATATATTGCTCAACGTCGTCATCGGTGTAAGCAATAGTCATATTCTGTCCGCCGATTACATATGACGGACGTAAAAGAACAGGATAACCAAGACGGTTTGCAGAGTCAAGCGCCTGCTCAAGAGTCATAACGCTTTCACCCTTAGGCCTGAAAATATTAAAGCTTTCCAGAAGTGCGTCAAAGCGCTCTCTGTCCTCTGCAACATCTATTGACTGGGCGCTTGTGCCCAGAATGGTAATACCGTTTTCATCAAGGAACTTGGTCAACTTAATTGCCGTCTGTCCGCCAAAGGCAACAACAACACCTATGGGATTTTCAGCCTTGATGACGTTCATAACATCTTCTTCCGTCAATGGCTCAAAGTAAAGCCTGTCACCTGTGTCAAAGTCGGTTGATACGGTTTCAGGGTTGTTGTTGATTATGATAACCTCATAGCCAAGCTCCTTTAATGTCCATACGCAGTGAACGGAGGAATAGTCAAATTCTATGCCCTGACCTATACGTATAGGACCGGAGCCTAAAACGATGATTTTATCCTTTCCTGTTTTTTTCAGTGACCTTGACTCGCAGTGGTTGTCATAGGTGGAATAAAAGTACGGCGTTTCAGCCTCAAACTCTGCACCGCAGGTGTCAACCATTTTGTACACACAGTCACGGTGTACGGTAAGGCTGTTTCGGCTAATTCTTTCAAGAGCCTTGTCTGTATATCCCAGCTTTTTACCTCTTATGTACTGTTCCTCAGTAAGAACTGCACCGTCAATTTCCTTTTCAAAGTCGGCAAGGTTTTTCAGCTTTGCAAGGAACCACTCGTCAATCATTGTGATTTTGTGTATTTCCTCAATTGTAATGCCTTCCTTAAGGGCTTTGAATACGCTGAAAAGCCTTATGTCATCCTGCTGACGTAGCTTTTCTGTAATATCGGCATTGTCAAGAGCCTTG
>CAMBQD010000188.1 GCA_945869905.1 uncultured Clostridia bacterium
CTTGGCTTTTCAATATACTTTAGGGTAAGGGAAAGAAATGTTGTTGCATCAACCTTTGCCGGAATAATCGGCTGGGCAATTTACCTTGTTATTTATCATTTCAGTGACGAGTTGTTTTTATCAAACTTTATAGCGGCTTTTGTGGTGTATATTTATGCTGAAATAATGGCGAGGGTTTTAAAAGCGCCGTCAAATATTTTTCTTATTCCCGGCATAATACCCCTTCTTCCAGGCGGTGCGCTTTACTACACAATGCACGCTATTGTTGAGGGAGAATGGAAACAGATTATATCAGAGGGTGAAAAAACTGCGTCAATAACATTTGGCATTGCGGCAGGCATTGTTGTGGGAACCGTTTTATTTACATATATTGTATGGGCGTCAAGCCGTAAAAAAGCATAAGTAAAGCGCCTCTGCTTTGGGGGAACAGAGGCGCCGCTTGTGGATGGAGTATTTTTAAAAACAGACAGAGAAATGAAAAAAGTATTTTATGAATTGAATGAGGAGAAACTCTGACTCCGAAAACTGTTTTCCACTGAGGAATAAAATTATGAAACAAACTAACTTTCGTTTGACTTAATATTACCAAAGGAAAGTTGCAAAACTGTTAAACTAAAATGAATTTTATTTATTGTTTTTGTAGACAATTTGTTAATGAGGTGAATTATGAACAGTCTTGCAGAATACGTGAAAAATTACGGCAATAAATCCTTTGAGGAAAGCCCCTTTAACGAGGTTGACGCACTGGTGCTTTCCCAGCTTAGCTATGTTGATTTTTCCGCAATAGTTTGCAAATTTGACAGTGATGTTGAAATAACGCTGAAGGACGCGGCATATCAGTTTTTTTACCTGCATAACGAGGATGAGCTTAAAGAAAAAATATCTATTGTTTACAAGGCGTCAATGCTTTTAAGCCAATGTGCCGAAACAAAAAGATATAATGATATTAAGCTTTTGAAATATGCAAACAATGTAAATGACAAAATTGACAAGCAGTTTTCCGCAGTAACATTTTACATTGATGAAGGTCTTGCCGTAATTGCCTTCAGAGGAACGGATACAAGTATTACGGGAATTAAGGAATCGGCTATGCTCAGCTATATGTTCCCTGTTCCTGCACAGATTGAAAGCCTTTATTACCTGCAGGAAAGCGGAATGATGGCAAAAAGGGATTTAATTGTCTGCGGACATTCAAAGGGAGGAAATTTGGCAACCTTTGCCGGAGTAAGCTGTTCAAATTCCTTAAAAAAGAAAATCAAGGGCATTTATGAATTTGACGCACCCGGCTTCCCCCAGGAGATGATTGACAGGTATGATTATGTGGAAATGAGGGATAAAATTTATTCCTATATACCCCAATCCTCAATTATCGGCTGTATGCTTTATCACGACTTATCAAGGCGCATTGTAAAAAGCACAAATGAAAATATTAAACAGCATCAGGTTTCATCTTGGGTAATAAAGGATAATCATTTTGAATTTACAAACGAAACCGACGAGCTCAGCAAATTTACCGATTGGTATTTAAAAAAGCTGACCGCCGCCGTGGGTGAAGAAAATATCGAGGACGTATTTGAAACGGTTTTTGATTTTTTGGAAAATGCCGGAATTAATGATATTGAGGACATAAAGGCCTTTCATTTTGTAAATCTTGCAAAGGCCATTGGCTCATTAAAAAATATCAGCGACTCCCAAAAGGAAATTATTGAAAGCACATTAAAGCAGGCAATAAAAGAATTATCTCACCTTGCATACAGTGAGGGCATAAGCACAATAAACAAAAGGCTCAGCTTAGGGAATAAATAAATATGTGGGAATTTTAAAATTACAGGAGGTAAAAATGAACAGTAACGAAAAATATTTTGTTTCTCTTATATCATCGCATTTAAATAAAGTACCTCCTGCCCTGCCCGAAGGAATCGACTGGGAGGAAATTTACAGGCTTGCCGAAATCCACAACATCTGTGCAATTGTAACAGATCAGATACTTAAGCTGCCCAAGGACAGTCAGCCTGACAGGCAGATTATGTCAAAATTCCGTCAACAGCTTGGATATACCCTTATTGATTGTGAGGAAAAAGAAAAGGCTATAGATTTTCTTAAGTCACTGTTTGAGAAAAACGAAATTGAATTTTTATTCGTTAAGGGTGCTGTGTTAAGAGAATACTATCCTGTAAAGGAATTCAGAACAAGCGGTGACATTGACGTTGTTATAAAAGCCCAAAGCATTAAAAGGCTGATTAGCCTATTATCAGGTTTTCAGGACGTTAAAATTAAAAGTGCCAAAAAGGACTTAATTGTCTGCCAATGCTTTGAACAGGAAATTGAAATTCACAGTAATTTTGACTGCGATAACCCGTATTTTGAAAGCATTTTTGATGCAAGTGAAAAATGCTCATACGAGTATAAAATCAGTGATGAGGAGCATTTACTGTATGTTTTATGTCATATAATCAAACATTTCAACTCCTTTGGTGCAGGCATAAAAATGTTTGCCGATATTGACGTGCTTATAAGACATATCGGTGATTTTGATTACGACAGCTTTATGGATAAATGCAGAAGTCTTAACATTGAAGCCTTTGCAAAATCAAGCCTTTCCCTGTGTAATTACTGGTTTGGCACACCTGTTAAAGCAGAAATCTCCTTTGAAACAAATAGCAAATTCCGTGAGCTGTTTGAAAATGAAATAATAAACAGCGGAGCCTTTGGCTTTAACAAAAGGGATTTAGGTGATTACTATGTTAACAAAGGCATAGGCAAGGACGGTAAAAATAACCTTTCTGCTAAGGTCAGGGCATTTTTTAAATTACTGTTTCCAAGTAAAAATTATCTGAAAAGGTCATACACATACTGCGACAG
>CAMBQD010000189.1 GCA_945869905.1 uncultured Clostridia bacterium
CAGGTGAAAGATGATCATAGGCATTATTTTCTTTAATTATATCACCTGTATCCATACACATTAAAATGCTTGATTTAACTGTAATTTTCTCTTTTTTCTTTTCCTCTGCGGCGTGAATTGTTGTGGGTGTGGCAAGAAAAATACTCAGGGACAAAAGAAATATTATGCATTTTTTCATATAATCACCACTAAATAGTATTAGCAAAATATTGTATTAATGATAAAAATTTGTTATAATCACCAAAAAGGATTTACGGAGGCAACTATGAAAGCTGCATTTTATACCCTTGGATGTAAGGTTAACCAATATGAAACCGAATATATGAGCGAGCTTTTGAAAAATGCAGGCTTTGAAATCGTACCTCCAAGTCAGGAGGCAGATTACTACATAGTCAATTCCTGCACAGTCACTGCCACTGCCGACCAAAAAACTCGGCAAAATATCAGAAAGTTTAAAAGGAAGCATCCTGACTCCGTGGTTATTCTAACAGGCTGTATGCCGCAGGCGTTTCCGGAGGATGCAAGCGCTCTTGATGAGGCAGATATTATTTTTTCCAATAAAAATGACGGAGATATTTTAAAGCTGATAAACGACTACAACACTAAAAAAGGCAAGCTTGTCAGCATAAATGAGCACAAAAAAGGCGACGAATTTTGGAATTGCAAAATTACTGATTTTAACGAAAGAATACGTGCATTTGTTAAAATTGAGGACGGCTGCGACAGGTTTTGCTCCTACTGCATTATTCCCAAATCAAGAGGCCGAGTTCGCTCAAAGGACCCCGAGGATTTAAAAAAAGAGGTTGAAGGCCTTGCCGCCCACGGCATAAAGGAAATTGTGCTTGTGGGCATCAATCTTTCCGCCTACGGCAAGGGAATGGATTATAGCATTGCGGATGCAGTTAATATTTGCTGTAATACACAGGGCATTGAACGCGTCAGACTCGGTTCACTTGAGCCTGACCACATCACAGACGAAATAATAAATGCCCTTGCAGAAAATCAAAAATTCTGTCCTCAGTTTCATTTGTCACTGCAAAGCGGATGTGATAAAACCCTTAAAAATATGAACAGGCATTACACAGCCAGGGAGTATAAAGAGCTGTGTGACAGGCTGAGAAATACATTTGATGACGCCAGCATTACAACCGATGTGATGGTAGGCTTTCATCAGGAAACCGAGGAGGACTTTATCACCAGCCTTAATTTTGTAAAAAGCATAAAATTTGAAAAGGTACACGTTTTTCCTTACAGTGAACGACAGGGCACTGCCGCCTCCAAAAAGGGCGATGATGTTCCGAAGGCTGTTAAGGAGCAGCGCGCCGCAGTAATGATTAAGGAAACAGAAAAAATACGCAAAGAATACCTTAAAGGTCTTATCGGTAAAACCGCTGAGGTGCTTTTTGAAAACGAAATTGAAAAGTGTGTTTATCAGGGATACACAAAAACAAATCTGCCTGTAAGAAAAAAAAGCAGTGATTGTCTTACCGGCAAGCTGTTAAATGTTAAAATTATTGATTACAATGATGAATTTTGCATTGCCGAATAAAGATTTTTTGTTTCGTCATTGTCTTTAAGAGAGCTGTATGAGAAAATATAATAACCCTTAACCTCGCTCAGCTTTGACAGATAAATAACCTGACGTGCAATTATATTGTTGTTATTAATAAATTCCTTTATACCATCTTCTCCTGCAAATTCATCCTCCTTGTCTGCCTTATAAAGAGGCAGTGCAACATACAGATTACATTCAGCCGTTTGCGTCCAGTTTTTTACTGTTTTCATAAACGGCTGATTTTCATTTTGAAAGCCGAAATAAATTTGAGGACAAATGTAATCAACATAGCCCTCCTCCGTGCACCACTTGGTTACATCTGCATAAAGTGTGCTGTAATTATTTTCAATATTTGACGCGGGACTTATTCCGAAGGTAACTGTACTGTCGGCCTCCTTTACCGTTTTATAAACAGCCTTAATCATTTTGTTAATATTTTCTCTGCGCCAGTCATCAAGGCTTTTGTCACCGCCGTTTTTCTTATAGCTTTTATAAGAGGTACTGTCAATGCTTTTGTCTGTTGCGGGATAAAAATAATCATCAAAGCATATGGAGTCAACATCATAATTTTCAACTATTTCCTTAACTCCCTCTGCTATAAGCTCTGTAACCTCCTCACTTGCCGGATTAAAATATATTCCGCTGTCACAGATTATAAGGTTATCGGTATCCTTCCATTTAACTGCAGGATTATCCTGTGATAATTCGGAGAAATCATTTGAAATGCTGACTCTGTATGGATTAACCCATGCCTCAATTGACAAATTATACTTATGCGCCTGCTCTGTCATAATTTCAAGTGGGTCAAAAATCAGCTCACTCCCCTGTTCATTAAAGCAATAGGAGCTTACGGGAAAGCAGGAGGAATTATAAAAGGCATCGGCATATGGCCTAACCTGAACTGTAACTCGGTTAAAGCCCTTTGCGCTAAGCTGCTTAAACACCTTACCGATTTGCTTTTTAAATTCCTGCTGTGTACTGTCCTTAGTGAAGGATGAAAGCTCATAATATGTAATCCACACAGCTTTAACATACTGCTGTGCCGTGTCCACAGGGCTATTCTCATCTGCCTGAGTAAAGGAACAGCCTGTCAGGGCAAATATCAGCAGTAAGGATAAAATTATTTTTTTATACACTTGAACACTTCCTAAAAGTATAGTAAAATATAAGCGGTGATAATTATGGAATACAGACTCGGTAATTCTTTAAGAGTTAAATCAAGAGGAGAAACAGTGGAGCTTACCTGCCCCAACTGCAATAAAAAAACACAGTTTGGAGTGTTTTCAAAC
>CAMBQD010000190.1 GCA_945869905.1 uncultured Clostridia bacterium
TATCTGCTCCCATGGCAATAAACTCGTCAATGCTCTTTTTTGCCTCTTTTGTATAGTCAACACCGTCTGCTCCGTAAATTTCACGTGCAATTGTATCAATTTTATCATAAAGGGGCATATCAAGGTCGTAAAGGAAGCGGAAATCATTTTCCTTTTCACAGGCATCAACAACCTTCTGCGCCAGCTCCTTTGAGCCTTCGCCGCCCTCAGCAAAGCATTTTGTAACTGAAAAATCAGCACCCTTGCTTTCACAGAAATTCTTAACAAATTCTATTTCTCTTTCTGTATCGGCATAAAAATGGTTTATGGCAACCACAACGGGAACACCGAATTTTTTAAGGTTATCAATATGTGCACCCAGATTTACACTGCCCTTTTCAAGAGCCTCCATATTTTCTTCGGCAAGCTGACTCTTTTCAACACCGCCGTTATATTTCATTGAACGTACAGTTGAAACAAGCACAATACAGGAGGGCTTAAGGCCTGCAAAGCGGCACTTGATATCAAGGAATTTTTCTGCGCCTAAATCCGAGCCGAAGCCGGCCTCGGTAATGCAGTAATCACCAAGCTTTAAGGCAGTTTTTGTGGCACGAATGGAATTACAGCCGTGGGCAATATTTGCAAAAGGACCGCCGTGCATAATTGCCGGTGTGTTTTCAAGGGTTTGAACAAGATTAGGCTTAATGGCGTCCTTAAGAAGAACAGTCATTGCGCCGTCTGCCTTTATGTCACGGCAATATACAGGCTTGCCGTCATAGGTGTATGCAACAAGAATGTTACCGAGTCTTTTCTTCAAATCAAACAAATCCTCTGCCAAGCAGAGAATTGCCATAACCTCAGTGGCAACGGTAATAATAAAATGGTCCTCACGCGGTATACCGTTAAGCTTTCCACCCAAGGAACAAACAATATTTCTAAGAGCACGGTCATTCATATCAAGGCATCTTTTGATAAGAACACGCCTTTGGTCAATACCAAGCTCATTACCCTGCTGAATATGATTATCAAGAATAGCACACATAAGGTTATTTGCACTTGTGATTGCGTGCATATCACCTGTAAAGTGGAGGTTAATAT
Organism: uncultured Clostridia bacterium; assembly: GCA_945869905.1. Lineage (GTDB taxonomy): Bacteria > Bacillota > Clostridia > Oscillospirales > Acutalibacteraceae > Eubacterium_R. The sequence goes on from CAMBQD010000190.1 coordinate 1,078, forward strand.
CCTCCATAGGTACAACCTGTGAATATCCGCCGCCTGCTGCACCGCCTTTAATACCGAACACGGGACCTAATGATGGCTCACGAAGTGCAATAACTGCCTTTTTACCAATCTTAGCCATACCCTGACCAAGACCTATGGAAACAGTTGTTTTGCCCTCCCCTGCCGGTGTTGGATTAACCGCAGTAACAAGCACCAGCTTGCCGTCAGGCCTGTCCTTAAGGCGTTCAAGCACACTGTCGGAAATCTTTGCCTTATAATGACCGTATGGCTCAAGCTCGTCAGGTGTAATACCGATTGACTGAGCAACCTCAGTTATTTTTTTCATCCGTGCCTGCTGTGCAATTTCGATATCTGATAACATAAAAAAGCTCCTTTTATTTTCGTAGAAATATTGTACCACAAATTATATAATATTCCAACACTAAATTTTACAAAGCAGACATAATTTTGATATTGACTTGAAATGGAAACTGTAATTTAATATAATAGTAGTTACAAATGTGAAGGGAGGTCGGTATCGGTTTTATGAAACAAAATAAAATAGGCTTTTTCGGCGGACTTGATTTTGTTACACTGATAACCGCTTTGCTGTGCTCCTTTTACGGACTTTCACTGGTATACAGTGCAACGTATAAAAATCTGTCTGATGGACAGGTTATCAGCAGTGACGTAAGGAGTATGCTGGTATCCGTTACAGGCGGCGTAATCATAGCAATTATTGTATCAAACATTGACTATGAAATTATTTCAAAGCTATGGCCCATAATAGCCGCAGGATGCGTCGGTCTGATGATATTTACCTTTTTCTTCGGTGTTGCACCCTCCGCAAGACAGGACGCAAAATCCTGGCTTGACCTGAAAATATTTTATTTTCAGCCGTCGGAGCTTTTAAAGGTTGGATTTATCATTTCATTTTCCTATCATCTTGATATGGTGAAGGAAAAAATTAACAGGGTAAAAACAATTGTTCCCCTTGTTATTCACGGAATGGTCCCCATTGCACTTGTACTTGCCACAGGCGACGCCGGCTCTGCACTGGTATTTATGCTGATTTTTATCGGTATGCTGTTTTTTGCAAGGGTTAATATCGGTTATTTTGTTGCAGGCATTTGCGCGGTTATAGTAGCATTTGCGGCGGCTTGGAAGCTGAATATCATCAACGGCCTACAGCGTGAAAGAATTACGGCATTATTTTACCCCGACCTGTATCAAGACACTCTTTATCAGCAGACAAACGCTAAAATAGCCATGGGCAGCGGCGGTTGGTTCGGTCAGGGATATTTAAACGGCAGTATGACTCAAAGCAAAACAATAACCGTACCTGAAAATCAAAATGATATGATTTTATCGGTTGCAGGTGAGGAGCTTGGCTACATAGGCGCACTGGCGGTAATAGTTCTGCTACTGGTGCTTGTGCTTAGAGTTCTGTTTACAGGGCTGAAGGCAAGGGATAATGTGGGATACCTTATGTGCAGCGGAATTGCAGTTATGCTTTTTGCACAGATATTTATTAACATAGGTATGGAGCTTTCCGTTCTACCCTGTATTGGTATTACATTGCCGTTATTCTCTGCAGGCGGTTCATCGTCACTGTGTATTTACTTGGCACTGGGTGTTGAGATGAGCGTTTACAGATTTTCAAAATCACAAAGCAAAGCACTTTTCTATACAACATAAAAAAATAAACCTCAGCGTTGTGAAGTGAACCCCAAAGTTTAGACAAAATTTAATATTAAATTGTTTGCGAATGAG
>CAMBQD010000191.1 GCA_945869905.1 uncultured Clostridia bacterium
GCTGAGGGTTGTGAATTAATGCAGAGGTTATGGCAAGCTTTTGCTTCATTCCATGGGAATAGGCGGATATGGGCTGGGAAAGGTCATCCGTAATTTCAAATAAATCAGTGTATTTGTGTATACGCTCCTGCCTTTCACCTGTACCTACTCCGAATATGTCCGAAGTAAAATTTAAAAACTGTATTCCTGTCATAAATTCATACAGGTCGGGATTATCCGGAATATAAGCAATTTTTGATTTGCACTCCAAGGGGCTTTTCTTAATTGAAACGCCGTCGATAAAAATTTCTCCGCTGTCAAAGCTGAGTATGCCGCAGCAGGCTTTTATTGTGGTGGTTTTTCCTGCTCCGTTATGACCTATAAAGCCGTATATTTCACCGGGGTTGATGTGCAGTGATAAATCATCAACCGCTTTTTTGTCACCGTATTTTTTAGTTAAATTTTCTATTCTGAGCATATTTTTCCTCCTAATATTTCAGATAATAAAAAAACAATTCGTAACATATGTTTTATAACACTTGTTACATTATAACTCAAAGGACCTATATTTGTCAATATGTAAAAAAAGACCTATGAATTATTAAACTCATAGGTCAAATTTTTACTTTTATGATACCTGTATAAGCTCGTTAAATACGGCGGTCATTTTTTTGCTGATATTCAGGTCAATATGCAGCGAGCCGAAATACCAGTGCATATAGTCCACATTGTGCATAATTTCCTGCAAATATGTGTTAAGAGGAGTTATGATAATATTCTGGTTTGTACGTTGCTTGAGTATTTCCTTTGCAATGGTGGGCGCCTCATAGGTAAGGATGTAATTGATATTCCTTTCGGTGTCGTTCAAATTGCTGACGCCGTTTTTCAACTCCTCCTCGTTGGGCAGCTCATCCTCCCACCAGGTGATGCCCTTTTCGCGCATATGGGCATCTTCGCTTTCACCGCCGCCCATTACAAAAAAGGTTTTACCCTCAAGGGTGAAAACCTCACCGCGCATAAGGTGATAAATGTTGTCTGCAATTTTGTGTGCATTGCCGCCCTTCCACCTGTAGGGTGTGTAGGAATTGAGAATGTCAAAATTTTCATGGGCACCATCAACAAAGCATATGGTGTATTTTCTCTTTTTCAGCCACTCCATATTTTTCTTTTCCGTGGGATTTTCGGGGTCCCAAATGAATCCGAAATCTCCGCAGACAATCAGTATATCCTTTTCTCCCAGCTTGTTGAGCTTGGGATTTTTTAAGCAGGAAATATCACCGTGTGTGTCGCCTGTAATATAAATCATAAATTTCTCCGTAAAAAATAAAAAATAGTCTTTAAAACGTTAGTGAAAAATGATAAACTACTAATATAATATATTTTTCAGATAAAGGTGTCAAGTCTATGAAAAAAACACTTTCTTATATTTTAACTCTTGCATTAATAATTTCATCGGTATTCTGTATTCCCTTCAGTGCAGATGCCGCCACATATGAGCCTGACCGTAAAATATATGCCGAGGCTTATATGCTCATAAATCTTGACGATGATTCCTATCCCGTGGTTGCACAAAAGAATATTGACGAAAGGCTTTACCCTGCGTCACTCACCAAGATTGTTACTGCAATGGTGGTGCTTAATAATGTTAAGGATTTGCAGGCAAAGACAAAAATGAGCCAGTCTGCCTTTGACGCTACACTGGGCACAGGTGCACAGGTGGCGGGAATAGAAGTGGGTGAGGAGCTTACTATTGATGAGCTGCTGTATCTGACTATGGTGTATTCAGCCTGCGACGCCTGTCAGGTTTTGGCGGAATATGTTTCGGGAACGGCTCAGGCATTTGTTGACGAAATGAATAAATACGTTCAGTCCTTGGGATGTAAGGATACACATTTTGTTAATCCCGACGGACTTCACGACGGCAACCACTACACCACGGCACGTGATATGGCAACAATAACCTTGGCGGCGCTTAAAAATTCCGATTTTGTCAAGTATTCAACAGCTACCGAAATTAAGTATAAAAGCTTAACCTTAGGCCATACAAATCTTATGCTCCATCCCGGATATGTGTCATATTATTATGAATATGCACAGGGCATCAAAACAGGCTCAACGGAGGAGGCTGAGTATTGCGTAATCACAAAAGCCTCCAAGGACGGTTACAATTACCTTGCGGTTGTGCTTAAATCACCGCGCCAAAGGATTAACGGTGAGTCCTATGAAACAAAGTGCTCATTTGTTGATGCAAAATCCCTTTTTGAATGGGCATTTGACAGCTTAAAGTATACTACCCTTGTAAGTCAAAACGAGGTTATCAGCGAAATTGCCGTGGAGGACGGAAAGGATGCAGACAGTGTTCAGCTTGTTGCAAAGGCGGATACAAATGTAATCGTACCTGCCGCGCTGGATAAATCTGCCATCATCATTGAAACAGTTGAAAAGCCGGAGGTGCTTAAAGCCCCTGTGTCAAAGGGACAGGACGTGTGTAAGGCAAATATAATTTACGGCGATGAGGTAATTGCAACAATTGATTTGGTGGCGGCGTCGGATATTGAGCTTTCCACCTTCCTTAAGGTGATTAATGCAATAAAAGCCTTTTTCGGCACAACGGCAGTTAAAATAGCGGCAGTGGTAATTATCCTGCTGGCAATAATATATCTTTTCCTTGTAATCAGTAATAATCAAAAAAAGAAAAAACGCCGTATGCAAAAAATAGAAAAAGCTCGGGCAAGAGAAAACCCGCCTGATGATTTTCTTCCTCCTCCGCAAAGAAGAAGGTAATCTTTTTCAGTTTATTATGAAATGTTAAAATATTTGCGTGATACAAAAATATAAATTATTAGGAT
>CAMBQD010000192.1 GCA_945869905.1 uncultured Clostridia bacterium
CAATTTAAACTCGCAGACCAAAAATGCTTGAAGTAAAGATGAATTTTGTATTTTTGGCAGGTTCGGATTATTCTTCGTTGCCTAACCGAAGAAAAACAGCAGCAGTAAAACTATAACTGCGATTATTCCCAAGCCTATAAAGAATTTAACAGCTCTTGATACTGCGTCAAACATATTGGTGGGCATAATCTGAAAGATTGCGTATCTCAATGGCTCCTTAACCTTATTGCCCACAAGATTTTTAAATCTTAAATCGTATGTATCAATGGTGCCGTTCTTTTTTAATTCAATTATTCTTACACCCCTGTCCTTGCCGGGGCCGTAAACGTGAAATCCGGCACCCTGAGTGTATCCAAGGTCAATGCCGTCAACCTTTCCGTTAAAGGAATTGTTGTGGTCGTGACCGAAGTAAACGCCCAGCACCTCTCCCTTTTCCTTAAATGCGGCAAATTCACCGCTGTTTTCCTGTGGGTCCGCCGGGGATTCCTTCATAAATCCGTCTTTATTTACTCTGTCCCTGTTAAGCACATAAAATCTGTTTGCGTGGGTACGAAAGCCTCTTACAGCTCCTTTAGTGCTTTTTTTAACCTCTGTTAAAAGCTCAAAGATTTCACACAGAGGAATATGCTGAATTACAACAGACGGAATAAGCCTGCCGTATTTTTGCTGATATTCATCCCTTGTTTTCCTGTACCATTCAATTTGATTTTCGTGCACGTGGTCATACCCTATTGTTACGCTTGAATGGCTGTCAATGAGATAAAGCAAAAACTTAAGCTCGTCACCGTCTTTGATTTCAATAACGTGGTTTGCAACTCCGTCAATGCCCTGTACACTTTCACCTACGAAATAATCAAAGCTCTTGTATATTTCAAATTGCTCCTCGTTTGTTAAGCCCACCTGTCTGTCGTGATTTCCAAAGCAAACGGTGAAGGGTATTTTCCTTTCCCTGACGGGCTTTGTAAGGGTGTCAAGGACCTTTGTTACCTTTTCCCTGCTGCCGTTAAAGCTTGTTTTGCCCCATATTTGGTCGCCTGAGTATACAACCAAATCAGGATTCTCACGGTCAAGGGCGGCATTTATCAAATCCATTGTGTCCGGGCTGACCTTAGCACCCTCCTGTGTATCTGCAATCTGCATTATTTTAAATGTTTCATTTTTAAAGCTAAGCATTGTATTCACCTCAATAATATTAATTTTAACATATATTTATCTTGACTGCAACTTTTAATACAACTATAATGAATAATGTCATCTGCCTGTAGCATAATGGCTAATGCACCAGATTCCGATTCTGAAGATTGGGGGTTCAAATCCCTTCAGGCAGGCCAAAGGGGAAAAGCCGCCGAAGCGGCTTTTCTTTTTTTTCATTATGACTTTTACAGAACTGCGTCGCAGCAGAAGAAATCGTTATCAATATGGTGGGCGATAAAGCGCACCTTGAATCTGCGTTTGTTACATATTGATTTTTTTGATGCGCCTGATACATCCAAATCCTCAGGCAGAACAAACTTGATACACCTTACAAGCACATCTCTGCAGGAGGGTGAGTCATGAGCAGGAACAGTTATTGTTTTAAGTCCTCTCTGGTGCTCCAATCCCTTATCGTCAACCTCATTTAATATTACTGCCAGTGCAACTCTTCTGAGGGGACATACATTTTTGATTTTAACATCAATCTGTAAAATTCTTCCCAAAGATTCCATAAACAAATCTCCGGCGTCTAATACTACAGAATCCTCACAGCCGTTGATTTCCACATTAACAGGGGCAGGGCATTTTTCCGGCATTACAACAATACCGCAGCTTACAGTAACCTCAGGGTTAGGGAAGTCTACGTCATTGCGTTCTGTGTCAGTGTAGGTTATAGAACGGTTAACCTCTTTTATTCCCGGTGTGTCTGCAATGTGCTGAATTACAAATTCAAGGGTTGCACCCGGCTTTGATATATTTTCAGCCAGCTCGGCAAACAATTTTTCAAGCTCCTCGTCATCAGGCGTTATTAACACGTGGGATTCGTGGGGAGGTGTTGCCCATTCGTTAAGAACATCCACATCAATACCGTTTTCGCCCACAAGACCGATGCAGTAAATAGTTACTCCGGATGCTTTGATGGCATCTGCAATAGGTGTAGGCGGTAATCCGGTAGTAGTGTTTCCGTCGGTTGTCTCGTCAATTATATCAATAAATTTTTTTTGCACCGCTTTTCATATTTTCAAGCGGCTTACCGCTCATGCTTCCGGAGCGGTCCAACACCAGCACGATATCTGTGGGGTTTTCTGTTATATTAGGTGACGCAGTAAGTGAAAGTGTTACCTTTAGTGTGCCGTCACAGTCAATCTGATTTGTGCTGATTGTTTTGTTTTAATTGGTTATACCCATAAAATCCTCATCTTAGACCTTGCAATAAGGTCCCTTTCATTATATGGGTAAAAGCCCTGTTCTGCCAATGATACACAAGGCGGTGAGCATCAAAATTTTAAAATATTTTTTGATATACCTTTTAGTTCAGGTTAAAATACTTTTGAGGTGATTTAATGGCTAAAAAAGGAATGAAACGTCCACAGCGTACTCATACAAAGCCGAGAAATGATGCCGCGGCGGTTCCTGAAATTCAGGGAAAGGCAAAATGCGGCAAGGAGCAGGCACGCCCTATTATTGCAGGCACTAATCCTCCTGCACAAAAGGTGTACCATACCAATCCGATTGAAAGAAAGGAATATCAGGAAAAGCCCATATCCGATGTCTATGCAGTAATTGACACTGATTTGGCAAGGGATAACCTTGAAAACGATATTACTGCGGCGGATTTGCAGGATTTATAAC
>CAMBQD010000193.1 GCA_945869905.1 uncultured Clostridia bacterium
GACTTTTTCTACACGCTGAGGCTATCTTGAATGTGATATCAAGATAGCCTTTTCCCTTATTTAATTATTCAAACAGATAAACTCTTGTTTCATATGGTCTTGTTTTAAAGCCGTTTTTCTGTACGGTAGGATTTTTATAGTTGCACAAAATTGGTTTGCCCATTTCCAAATCAAAGCCCTTAGGTGCCTCAAATGCCACGCCCTCCTCAACAAAGGAGTTAATTACCAGCAGGCGCTTGCCCTTGTAATTGCGCTCATAAACGTATAGCTTGTCGGAGCCTTTGTAATGCTCCTTATAGTCGCCGTAAACGGCAACCTCGTTTTCCTTTTTAAATTTAATGAGCTTTTTATAATGATTAAAAATTGAGTCAGGGTTTGCCATTTCCTTTTTAGCATTAATTTCATGATAATTTTTGTTAACAGGGAACCAAGGAGTGCCTGTGGTAAAGCCTGCGTTTTCGCTGTCGTCCCACTGAACGGGAGTTCTTGCATTATCACGTGTTGATTTAACCGCCAGCTCAAAGCACTTATCTTCCTTTATATGCAGCTTGTTTTTTGCAACGTTGTAGTTGTTTTTAACAAACACATCGGTATAATCGTCAATAGAGTCAAGACGGGTATTAAGCATACCGATTTCCTGTCCCTGATAAATAAAGGGAGTGCCCTGCTGGAGCATATACATATTGGCAAGCATTTTTCCGGATTCTGTCCTGTATTTTTCACTGCCGTAGCGAGATATAATTCTTGGGTGGTCGTGATTTTCTATGTAAAGGGTGTTCCACCCTCTGCCGTTGATTTTCTCCTGCCAGCTTGAAAATGCCCTCTTCATTTCCTTTAAATTAAACCTCTTCTGCAAATAGTCAATCATAAAGGCGTCGGCCTCGATATGCTGAAAATGGAACATTAGGTCAAGCTCCTTGTGACTCTCGTCAATATATTTCAGGGCTGTTTTGGGAGTCATCATAGGTGCCTCGCCAACAGTAAAGCAGTCATATTGGTCGGTAACCTCACGGTATTCCTGAAGGTATTTATGGATGTTTGGGCCGTCCATATAATGCTCAATACCCGCTCCCACAGGCAAAGGAAAGCCGTTTGGCAGTCCCTCCTTTTTTGAAATGAAGGTGATAACGTCCTCGCGGAAGCCGTCAACCCCCATATCAAGCCAAAAGCGCATTATGTCCTTAACCTCCTCCCTTACCTTTGGGTTATCGTGGTTAAGGTCGGGCTGTTTTTTAGCAAACACGTGAAGGTAATATTCGTCAAGCCTTTCGTTATATTCCCAGGCACCGCCCTCAAAGCAGGACAGCCAGTTGTTTGGCGGACGTTTGCCCCTGCCCTTGCGCCATATGTAGTAATCGTGATAGGGTGAGTCCTTATCCTGTGAGTTGATAAACCACTGATGCTCGTCAGAGGTGTGGTTTACAACAAGGTCCATAATCACCTTGATACCTCTTTTATGAGCCTCGTCAAGCACCTTTTTGAACAAATCAAGGTCGCCGTAATCACTGTGTATATTTTTATAGTCGGCAATGTCGTAGCCGAAATCGGCGTTGGGCGAAGGATAAAGAGGTGAAAACCAAATGCAGTTAATACCCAATTCCTTGAGGTAATCAAGCTTTGACAGCACACCCTCCAAATCACCTATTCCGTCACCATTTCCGTCACAAAAGGAACGCGGCCAAATTTGATAAACCACCAGCTCCTTGTACCAGTCATTCACAATAATCCCCTCCTGTCTTATATTTATATGGTAGCAGAAAAGCCCATATTTTACAAGGAGATATTTTTATATTTTGTTGATAATGGATTGAAAAAATGTTACTATATAAAAAAGTCATTTTGTAGGTGATAATATGGAATGGGATTTTAATTTGCCGGTTAAGCTGGTGTTTGGCAACGGCAGAAGAAAAGAGTTAAAAAAATATATTGCCGAAATCGGCGGCTCCAACGGTGTGCTTGTATGCTCAAGGAGCTTTGCTAAAAACGGATTGGCAGAGGAATTTATAAAGCTCAGCGGCGGCACAATAAACGGTATTTTCAGCGATGTGCGCCCTAATCCAACAACGGATAATGTGGACGATTGCGTGGCACTTATGAGGGAGATTGACGCGGATTTTGCCGTGGCACTGGGCGGTGGCTCGCCTATGGATTGCTGTAAGGCGGCTTGTGCCATTGCTAAGGGTAATGACGTTATCAGCTCCTATCACAGCGGCGGCAAAGCAATTTTAGCTGATGAGGCTATACCGATGATTGCCGTTACAACCACATCCGGCACCGCATCGGAGGTTACAAATATTTCTGTTTTAACAGATGTGGGACTTAATTTGAAAAGCCCTATGAATGACCCTGCAATGTATCCTAAAATTGCAGTTATTGACCCTGAGTTAACCTTGACGGTTCCTCCTCAGATTACGGCTTCAACAGGACTTGACGTTTTGGCTCATGCAGTTGAAAGCTACTGGGCGACCATTCATCAGCCGGTGTGTACTGCCTGCTCAATTTACAGTGCAAGGCTTGTTTTTCAGTGGCTTGAGAGGGCATACAACAATCCCTCTGATTTGCGGGCAAGAGAAAAAATGGCGGAGGCGTCTATTGTTGCCGGAGTTGCCTTCAGTCATCCAAGGACAACCGGCTCCCACGCCTGCTCCTTCCCTTTGACAAATATTTACGGCATTCCTCACGGTGAGGCATGTGCCTTTACCCTTGATTATTTTATAAAATTTAATGCAGACCATGCCGACAGCGACGGCAGAATAACGGCACTTGCAAGGGACTGCGGATTTGAAACTCCGTATGAAATGGCTGATGAAATC
>CAMBQD010000194.1 GCA_945869905.1 uncultured Clostridia bacterium
ATTTTATGGGCTGACGTTCATCGTTAAAGAAAGGTATATCATACCTTTTAAATGCAGATGAAAGCTCGTCCCGGTATTTATCCAAATCTCTTGTGATAACGGTTATTTCCGCCGCCTTAAAGCCCTTTCTTAAAAGTCCTCTTATCTTACGTGCAACCTCGTTACATTCATCCGTGATGCTTTTTGAAGAATAAATCGTAATGTCACCGTTGTATTCCTCGGCACTTTTTTCATTCTCACTGAATAGGCTTTCTTCAAGGTTTAATAAATCAACACTTTTTGCTCTAAAATTTTTTTCAAGTATTGTTTCCCTGCACTCAACATCAGCCTTAAGAGCAATCCTTTTAAGGATTTTTGCGGAATTATTTACATATGTAAAAAGGCTGTAGCTGTTATCAGTATCGTAACAGTCCGTACAAAGAGTTATTACAACATTTTCAGCCTCTTTAATAATTAATTCCAATATTTTATATTCCTGTGCCACAAAGCCGTTAAAGCCGTCAATAAATACGGTTTTACCCGAAAAGTAATTCCTGTCCTTAATTTTATCGTAAAGACGTGAAAGCTCGTCGGCAGTGTCAAGATACCTGTCGGCAATGATCTTCTCATAGCAGCTCATTATTAAGGAAATATCGGTTAGTTTATTTAAGAGAGCTTCATTGTCAATTCCTTCTGCAAGCACCTTAATTTCACTTGAGCTTAGGTTACAGGATTTCATCTCGTCATATATTTTTATCATTGAGGTGACAAAGGCAAGTGAATCAAGCCTCTTACTGAACAGGCAAAGCTTATCCTTTGAGTGCTCAATAGCCTGCATCATTAAAACAGCCTTGCCTCCTTTGGAAAGTACCGGAATATTACTGCCTCCATATTCCCTTTTAACTGCGTCGCTAAGACGTGAAAAGGACATATTGTCAACTGCCGATATCCCCTTTTCTCCCAATTCGCTGAGTAATCGTCTTTCACAAACAAGGGAATACTGCTCCGGTGTAAGCAGTAAAATATCCCTTTTACCGTTTTTAACCAGCTTTTTTACACAATTAAAAACATATTCAGTTTTACCGTAGCCTGAACGGCCGAAAACCATATTAATCATATTACCTATCTTCTGTTATAATCCTCGGGTTTAATTAATCCGTCATTCATCATATTTTCATATGCTTCAATGAAAAATTCATACATTGGTCTTGAAATATCAAAGGCAAGCTTTAGCTCGTCAATCAGGGCTGGTGTTGATATTCTTGACAAATCATTACTGTAATATGTGAAGGACATATTTTTTGCAGACAAATATTTTTTCAGATTTTCAGGGGCATCCGGATACATATCCTTTTTATACAAGTCTCTGCATTCATAGGTAAAGCCTGCATCAGTGCATGCCTTTACCGCATCAAGCCATCTGTCAGGATGTTTTAAGATGAGCTTATGAACCTCTTTAAAAAGCGAAGGTCTGTAAAGCCAAAAAACAAGACCGTAGCCAAAGCTGTTTGGAAAAAACTCAAAAAAGTAGAACGGCGCACAGGGAAATTCATTTTTATAACGTCTGAAAAACATCCACATATTTTCCCTGTATTTGATTTTACTGCGGTTTCCCCTTGTATCGCGGTAAATACGTGATACCGACCTTACAGGATCGGTCATCATCACATCGTCAATATCCAGCATAAGACCGCTTAAATCAAGCATTATCTGCCTCATAGGTACTGTTATTCCCTGTTTTAGCTCCTCCTTATGCTCCTCATAAAAGGATTTTGAATCATTAAATCTGTTTTCGCACAAAAGCTGTATGCTTTCTGCCTTTATTCCCTGAAAATTGTAATCACTCATTTTAATAATCCCCTGTCCTCCATTTGCTGAGCCGCCAGCATTGCGCAAATCTTTGCACTGTGAAAGTTCAGTCCGCCTTGAATCCAGGCATAATACGGCTCCCTTATGGGAGCGTCGGCAGAAAGCTCAATTGATGAGCCCAGAGTAAATGCGCCTGCCGCCATAACCACCTTGCTGTCATATCCGGGCATATCCCAAGGCTCAGGTGAAGCAAAGCTGTCAATGGGACTTCCGCTTTGAATACCCTGACAAAAAGCCACAAGGCTTTCCGGATTTTCAAGACCTAAGGACTGTACAATATCGTGGCGTATTTCATCATACCTTGGCGTAACATCATAACCAAAGCCGCCAAACAGAGCGGATATGTACACTGCGCTCTTAAGTGCCTCCCCTACTGTATGAGGTGCAAAAAACAGTCCCATATAAAGCTCTCGGTTAATGCCTAAGGTTGCACCTACCTCCTTGCCCAGACCCGGTGTGGTGAGTCTGTAGGCACATTTTTCCACCAAATCCGTTCTGCCTGCAATATATCCGCCTGTTGTGGCAATTCCGCCGCCTGCGTTTTTAATGAGTGAGCCTGCAATAAGGTCGGCGCCAACATCTGTTGGCTCCTTTTTTTCAACAAATTCTCCGTAGCAGTTGTCAACCATCACAATTACGTTTGGATTTTTGGCCTTTGCAATTTTACAAACCCTTTCTATTTCATCAACAGAAAGGCTGGGTCTTAATTCATATCCTCTGCTGCGCTGAAGGTAAACCATTGTTACAGTGCTGTCAACGGCTTTTTCTATTGCTTCATAATCAAGCCTGTCGTTTTTTAAGGGCACTTCATCATAAACAATTCCGAAATCCTTAAGAGAGCCCATACCCTCTCCGCTTATTCCGATAACGTTATGGATTGTGTCATAGGGTGTACCTGTTACGCAAAGCATTTTGTCCTTCGGTCTTAAAACACCGAAAAGCGCAGTGGCAAGTGTATGGGTTCC
>CAMBQD010000195.1 GCA_945869905.1 uncultured Clostridia bacterium
TATGACAGCGGCAATGGATACAGTAACCGAGTCACGTATGGCAATTGCCATTGCACGTGAGGGCGGTATCGGCGTTATCCATAAGAATATGACTATTGAGGATCAGGCAACGGAGGTTGATAAGGTTAAAAGGTCTGAAAATGGTGTAATCACTAATCCGTTTTTCCTTTCTCCAAATCATCTTGCATCAGATGCCGAGGAGCTTATGAACAAATATCATATCAGCGGTGTTCCAATATGTGAGGCTGACGGCACACTGGTGGGTATACTTACTAACCGTGATATGAGATTTATGTCAGATTACAGTGTTAAGATTTCCACTGTTATGACACCAAAGGACCAGCTTGTTACTGCTAAGGAGGGCACAACCCTTGAGGACGCTAAGAAAATACTTATGAACTCAAAGGTTGAAAAGCTTCCCCTTGTTGATAAGGACGGCAAGCTTACCGGTCTTGTTACAATTAAGGATATTGAAAAAAGTGTTAAATACCCCAATACCGCAAGAGATAAGGAAGGCAGACTTCTTTGTGCGGCGGCTATCGGCGTAACAGACGATGTTCTTATCCGTGCAAAGGCCCTTGTTGACGCAGGTGTTGACGCTCTTGTTCTTGACTCGGCACACGGTCACAGTATGAATATTATGAAATCCGTTGAAAAGGTTAAAAATGCCTTTCCTCAGATTTCACTTATTGCCGGTAACGTTGCCACCGCAGACGCAACGGAGGCACTTATCAAAGCAGGTGCAGATGCAGTTAAGGTTGGTATAGGCCCCGGCTCTATCTGTACAACACGTGTTGTTGCAGGTATCGGCGTGCCTCAGATTACTGCTATTTATGATTCGGCAGAAAGGGCAGACAAATACGGTATTCCCGTAATCGCCGACGGCGGTATAAAGTACAGCGGTGAAATTGTAAAGGCAATTGCGGCAGGCGGTTCTGTTGTTATGGTGGGCTCGCTTGTTGCCGGATGTGACGAATCACCCGGAGATACAGAAATTTATCAAGGACGTCAGTTTAAGGTATATCGCGGTATGGGCTCCCTGGGTGCAATGAATCACGGCAGTGCCGACAGATATTTCCAGAAAGGCTCAAAGAAGTTTGTTCCGGAAGGTGTTGAGGGACGTGTTCCTTATAAGGGACCTCTTGGTGACACCGTATTTCAAATGATGGGCGGTCTGCGCTCAGGTATGGGCTACTGCGGCTGTCATACAATTGAAGAACTCCGTACTAATGCAAGGTTTATTAAGATTACAGGCGCAGGCTTGGTTGAAAGCCATCCCCACGATGTTTCAATCACTAAGGAGGCTCCAAACTATTCCGGCAGCGCTCAGGACTGATTTGCTTAATTGGGCAGGGACATTCCAATAAGATTGCCCTTGCCCATATATTATTTTAGGTGTGGATATAATATGGCTGAAAAAGTGTCAAAATGGGTTAAGTTTAAAAAATTCTTAAAAAGGAATATGACTCCTACTTGGGCAAAGCACATATCCTACCAGATTTTTGCCTTTGTTGTTTCTGTTGCAATGGTTATCGGCGTTGCTGATTATGCAGTGACAAAAACATATGATGAAATGGAGTTGACCTTTGTGGAGGATTTTACGGTAACTGCTCATACAGGTGCATATAATACTCAAATGAACTCAGTTGATTTTGTTCAGGCGGCAATTGATAACGGCGCAAAAATTATTGAGCTTGATATTCGTCAGCGACCTGATAATACCGTGGTTATGAGCCATGATCTGGTTGTGACAAACAATGACGGTACACCCCTTGAAGGAGCTTTGGAGCTTTTAAAGGGCACGGATATTAAGATTAATCTTGATATTAAGGAAACGAGGGTGCTTAATAATTTGTACCGGCTGCTTGTTGAGTATAATCTTGCGGAGCAGTCTTTTTTAACAGGAATTGAAATGATGAATGTTAAAGCGCTTAAAGAGTCTGATTGTGCCAATATGGAATATTATCTTAACTATATACCCTCCAGAGCAAAGGTATTCTTTGATGATTACAGAACAAAGCTAATTGAGCTTTTGGAGGATACAGGTGCAGTTGGTATTAACTGTAACTACAAGTATGCAAATTCCCAGCTTTCAAATTTATTGCATAAAAAGGGCTACAAGCTTTCCGTATGGACCGTTGATAAGGAAAGAACGGCAAAGAAAATGCTTGCCATAAAGCCTGACAATATAACCACAAAAGACCCCGAAATGATTAACAATGTAATTGAAAACTGGGGCAAATAATTTTTAAAAAAACTCTTGACTATGCCATAAACTTATGATATATTATTAAAGCGTTGGAGAGATGCTGGTGTAGCTCAGTTGGTAGAGCAGCTGATTTGTAATCAGCAGGTCAGGGGTTCGAGTCCGTTCACCAGCTCCAATAAAGCTACCGTATCTTAAGGTACGGTAGTTTAAATATGGAAGAGTTCCCGAGTGGCCAAAGGGAGCAGACTGTAAATCTGCCGTCAGTGACTTCGGTGGTTCGAATCCACCCTCTTCCACCAAATTAGCGAGTATCCATCAGGGTACTCGTTAATGATATCGAGGTGTAACTCAGTTTGGCTAGAGTGCCTGCTTTGGGAGCAGGATGCCGCAGGTTCAAGTCCTGTCACCTCGACCAAAGCTGCGTTGAACACAGCAGTTCAACGCAGTTGCTTTATTATAGAGCACGTCGGGGTGTAGCGCAGGTGGTAGCGCACCAGACTGGGGGTCTGGGGGCCGCAAGTTCAAGTCTTGTCACTCCGACCACGTCGTCGCAAGCTACATATCGCTTGCGGCGATTTTTTATCGCCTCGCACTC
>CAMBQD010000196.1 GCA_945869905.1 uncultured Clostridia bacterium
CTGCTCATAACGGCTATGACGGCGATTTGCAGATTGCTTTGGGTATCGGTAATGACGGTATAATCAAAGGCTTTGCAACAGTTGTATGTAACGAAACAAAGGCTTTGGGCGGACAGTGTGCAAGCGATGAATTTGCCGCACATTTTGTCGGTATGAAGGCTCAGGAGGTTAAGTATGTTGCCTCCGGTGCAAAAATTGAAAATAATGAGATTGATGCAATTGCCGCGGCAACAATTACAACTAATGCCGTAACAACTGCCGTAAACGGTGCAATTGATTATTATAATTCAAATTTGAAGGGAGAGTGAGATAGATGAAAGCAATTTTGGAAAGACTTTATAACGGACTTATAAAAGAAAACCCCACATTTGTTCTTATGCTTGGTATGTGTCCCACTCTTGCAGTAACAACCAGTGCCAAGAACGGCTTGGGTATGGGCGTTGCCACAATGGCAGTGCTTGTAATGTCAAATTTACTTATATCACTTTTACGTAAAATTATTCCTAACGGAGTAAGAGTGCCTGTATACATTATAATTATAGCGTCCTTTGTAACTATTGTTGAGATGCTTATGCACGCTTATGTTAAGTCTCTTTATGACAGCCTTGGAATTTTTATTCCTCTGATTGTTGTAAACTGTATTATTCTCGGCAGGGCAGAAACATATGCCTCAAAGCACGGTCCCTTGCTTTCAATATTTGACGGTATCGGTATCGGTCTTGGCTTCACAGTCGGCCTTACGGTTATAGGTATTGTAAGGGAATTGCTGGGCGCAGGAACAATTTTCGGATTTAAGGTTACACCTGAAAGCTTTGAGCCGGTATCAATTTTTGTAATGGCTCCCGGTGCTTTCTTCGTTCTTGCAATTCTGTGTGCAATCCAGAATAAGCTTAAGCTTAAGGGTGCAAACCGTCACGTAAAGGGCAACGGTGGCTGCAGCGGCAACTGTGCTGAATGCAGCTTAAAAGAAGGAGGTAATGAATAATGGCTAAGACTTTATTTTTAGTTCTCCTTACAACTGCACTTATAAACAACATTGTATTAAGTCAGTTTCTTGGTATTTGTCCGTTTTTAGGTGTATCAAAAAATATTAAAACAGCAGCAGGTATGGGTGGCGCAGTAATATTTGTTATCACCATTTCTTCTGCCGTTACAAGCTTGCTTTATAACTATGTGCTTGTTAAATTCGATTTGACTTACCTTAAAACAATTGTGTTTATTATGGTAATTGCATTTCTTGTTCAGCTTGTTGAGCTGTTTCTTAAAAAGACAGTGCCTGCTCTTTATAAGAGCTTGGGTGTATATCTGCCTCTTATCACAACCAACTGTGCAGTGCTGGGTACAGCGCTGACAAATGTTCAGCAGTCAAATGATTTTATTACCAGTGTGGTAACCGGCCTTGGTACTGCAGTAGGCTTTTGTATTGCAATCGTTATAATGGCAGGCGTTAGGGAAAAGACTGAAAACAATAATTTCCCTGAATCATTTAAGGGTACTCCGGCAGTGCTTATGACGGCTTGTCTTATGTCAATTGCTTTTTACGGTTTCAATGCCTTTGCTTAGATTAACGAGCATTTTAACAAAGAGTAAGGGAAATATCTGCCACGATTAACCGTGGTTTGGATTATTACCGTTACCTTAAAAGGAAAGGGATATAAGGGATATTATGAGTATAAAAGAGATTATTATTGCAGTTGCTGCATTAAGTATTCTAAGTATAATAATCGGTATTGTTTTAAGTGTGGCTGAAAAGGTTTTCCACGTGGATGTTAACGAGCTTGAGGTGGCAGTGCGTGAGGCTCTTCCGGGAAGCAACTGCGGCGGCTGCGGATATGCAGGCTGTGACAGCTTGGCAAAGGCTATTGCCGCCGGGAATGCAAATGTTGCCTCCTGTCCTGTAGGAGGTAAGCCTGTGGCTGAAAAAATTGCAGGCATAATGGGGCAGGAAATAGGCGAAATGGAAAAGAAGGTTGCCTATGTAAAATGTGACGGAACCCGTGAAAAAAGAGAAACAAAATATAATTATTTCGGCATTGACAGCTGCGCCTATGCCTCAAGGATGCCGGGCTCAAGCCCTTATTCCTGCAAGTACGGTTGCTTGGGATACGGCTCTTGTGCCAAGGCGTGTGACCAGCGTGCAATAAGAATTATTGACAGAAAAGCCGTTGTGGACGAAAGCCTTTGCGTTGCCTGCGGCAAGTGTATTAAGGTTTGTCCCCATAATCTTATTGAGCTTGTGCCCGTAAGCGCTAAGCAGAGGGTGCAGTGTTCGTCACTGTCAAAGGGCAAGGATGTTAGGAATGCCTGCTCAGCCGGTTGCATTGCTTGCGGCATTTGCTTTAAAAATTGTCCTAATGACGCAATAGTTCTTGAAAACAATATTGCAAAAATTGATTATAATAAATGCACTCATTGCGGTCTGTGTGTTGAAAAATGCCCGCGTAAAATCATTAAACTGTATGAATAATAATCAAAATATTGATAAATTATTGACAATGTTGATATTTTAGTATATTATAATTATACTATTTATTATAAGGAGAGGAAACTTATGACAAAAATGAAAAAGTTACTTGCAGTTGGTCTTGCATCTGTTTTAGCTGTTTCTTTTGCTGCCTGCAGTAAAGACGGCGGTAATGCACAGGACAATGGTACAGACGCAGCTGCAGTAAAAACAGGTCTTGCTGTAGTAAGTGAAATTCAGGATGTAAAGGATACAACCCTTACAATCGATTCAGTTGCTGCCGCAGTTCTTGTTGACGCTGAGGGCAAAATCGTTGACGTTAAGATTGAC
>CAMBQD010000197.1 GCA_945869905.1 uncultured Clostridia bacterium
CAGCTATAACGGTGAGGTTGCATCAATTGCTCCCACAGCAACAGGCGGTTCGTCTACAAGCATACTTGACAGTGTAGGCTCAATGGCAGGTATCAGCGGACTTTCAAGTCTTACTGATTCAGGCGCAGGTGTTGAGTGCGTTGTTACAATTCCGGAAACAGATGAAAACATTATTGCGGGATTTGACGCTGACGTTGAAATTGAAACAGGAGAATACCTTGGCGTAGTTGTTGTTCCTATTGAATCAATTAAGCGTGAAAAGACAGGCTCATACGTATATCTCTATAACGAAGAGGACAAAACAGTTACCAAGACCTTGATTGAGGTTGGCGCAGTTTCAGATTCTGCATATGAGGTTAAGAAAGGTCTTAAGGTTGGCGATAAGGTTGTTGCCGCTCCTGCCTCCGATTATGAGGAAGACACCTTCAGGGTTAAAGTTGTAACTAAGTAAGGAGATTTCAGAGTGAACATTAAAGAAAGTCTGAAAATTGCTATAAAGTGTATCAAAGCAAATTGGATGCGCAGCCTTCTTACTATGCTTGGTATAATAATCGGTATCAGCTCTGTTATTATGATTATCGGTGCAGGTACAGGCGTAAGGGACTATATTGTCGGCTTGATTGAGGATATGGGCTCCAACGCAGTGCTTGTTAGCGTGGATGCCACGTCGGCAACCGATAATGATTATATCACCCTTGACGATGTAGATAACATCAGAAACAAGGTAAAGGGTGTTGACCGTTGTTCACCAATGCTAATGGGCTTCGGTAGGGCAACAATTGATAAATCAGCTACTGAGGCAACTGCAATGCTTATTGGTGTTAACAGTGATGTTCAGTTTGCACTGACGAATACATGTGAGTATGGACGATTTTTTTCCGACGAGGAATACGATGCAAATGCGCCTCTGGCTGTAATCGGTACAAATTCAGCAGATATGGCATTTGGTTATCAGGATGTTACCGGGGAATACATAACGGTTTCTTCAAGCGGTAAATCAATGAAAATCAAAATTTGCGGCGTTGCAAATATTGATGCCCTTGCCAACTCAGTAGGCGGTGGAAGTGCGATGTCAAATATGTTTACATCGGGTACGGATAAAACAGTTATCGCTTTGTTTATGCCCTGTACCACTCTTACACAGATTACCGGTGCAGATGCTCAGTTAAGCAATGTTTTTGTAATTGCTGAGGAGGGCTATGATTATGACGCTGTGGGTAATGCCACAGTAAACTATCTGAAGTCCGCTCACGGCAACTATTCTAACAGTATGTACACTGCTCAAAATATGGCTACATATGTGGAGATTGTAGATATAATTATGTCTGTGCTTACTGCATTTATTGCCTGTGTAGGTGCAATTTCACTTATTGTCGGCGGTATTGGCGTTATGAACATAATGCTTGTATCGGTTACGGAGCGAACGCGTGAAATCGGTATAAGAAAATCCCTTGGTGCAAAGACAAAGGTTATCACACTTCAGTTTTTAACAGAATCCATAATTCTGTGTCTGATAGGCGGTGTAATCGGTGTAACGATAGGCGTTGCAGGCGCTTTTGCGGCTTGCTCAATTATAGATATTACGCCTAATATTACTTGGTGGCTGATTGTTATTGCGCTGTTGTTCTCAAGCGGTGTCGGTTTGTTCTTTGGTATTTATCCTGCAAGAAAGGCTGCACAGATGAGTCCTATTGACGCACTTAGAAGTGAATAAAATATTCTTAATGCCCTGTGCTTTAAGCAGGGCATTTTTTTGTTGCATATGTTGTCATATTATGTTAAAATCTTATTTGGGCTAAGGTAACGGTAATAATCCTAACCGATAAGGAGAGATGAAAATGGAAGATATTAAAGACATACTTAACAGCTTTAAATTTAAAGGTGATTTACAAGACGTTGAAATTTTCGGCTCAGGTCACATTAATACTACATATATTGCTACCTATGTTGTTGACGGTAAAACAAGGCAGTACATTATCCAAAAGGTAAATACAAATGTATTTAAAAATATTGACGAGCTTATGGATAACGTGTTTGCAGTAACCTCCTTTTTGCGTGAAAAAATCAGGGAAAACGGCGGCGATGTCAATAGAGAAACCCTGCATTATATAAAAACAAGCGATGGCGATAAGTATTACAAATGTGAAAACGGTGATTGCTACCGTGCATACAGATTTGTTGACAGAAGTAAAAGCTATGACAGCGTTGATTCTGCCGAGGTTTTCAAAAAGAGCGGTATTGCCTTCGGACGTTTTCAAAAATATTTATCTGATTTTCCTGCAACTACTCTTAATGAGATTATACCTAATTTCCATAACACCGTATGGAGATTTGAAAATGAATTTTTACCGGCTGTGGAAAAAAATCTTTCCGGCAGGGCTGACACCTGTAAGGCTGAGATTGATTTTGTAATTGACAGAAAGGCTGATTGCTCACGTCTTGTTGATTTAATAAATGACGGCAGTCTGCCTATCCGTGTTACTCATAACGATACAAAGCTTAATAACGTTATTTTTGATGAGGATACCGACGACGCAATTTGTGTTATCGACCTTGATACCGTTATGCCCGGTCTTGCACTTTATGATTTCGGTGACTCTATTCGTTTCGGTGCCAATACCTGTGCAGAGGATGAGGCAGATACATCAAAGATTGCAATTAATCTTGAGTATTTTGAGGAGTATGCAAAAGGCTTTTTAAGTGAATGCGGTGAAAGCCTTAATCAGTGTGAAATTGATAATCTCGCCTTTTCCGCCAAGCTTATGACCTTTGAGTGCGGTATGAGATTTT
>CAMBQD010000198.1 GCA_945869905.1 uncultured Clostridia bacterium
AATAGCAATGAGCGGCAGAAAGGGTCCTGTGCTTGTAGATATACCAAAGGATATTACCGCCGCACAGTGCGAATATACTCCGGAGCCCGCTCAGCAGCCTGACGAGCCTATCCATCCGAAAAACAGATGCTTTGAAAGAGCAGTTGAATTAATAAAGCAGGCAAAAAAGCCTTTGATTTATGCAGGCGGCGGTGCCGTTCTGTCCGGTGTAGGTGAGGATTTAATCACCTTCGCCGAAAAGATTGATGCACCGGTTGTTTCTTCACTTATGGGCCTCGGCTCATTTCCAAACGGTCATCCGCTTCATATCGGTCTTATCGGTATGCATGGCCATTTTGAAGCTAATAAGGCAGCCCATGACTGTGATGTTTTGATTGTTGCCGGTGCAAGATTTTCTGACAGAGTTGCCGGTAACAGAAGGAAATTTGCTCCCAATGCCGAGATTTTACATATTGATATCGACGCCGCGGAAATGGATAAAAACATTGTTTCCAATTATCATTTGAGGGGTGACCTTGCCCAGCTTATTCCACAGCTTACCGCAGAGGTTGAACAGCTTGACCACAGCGAATGGAAGGCGGAGATTGACAGCTACAGAAAGCCCTTTGTACAGCTTCAGCTGGGTAATTTTGTTAACCCTCAAATTCTTATTGAAAAGATTGACAAGGCAACTGCCGATGACGCCATTATTGTTACCGATGTCGGTCAGCATCAGCTTTGGGCGGCTCAGTTTTATAAATATAAGTTTCCAAGAACCTTCCTGTCCTCAGGCGGCCTTGGAACAATGGGCTATTCAATGGGTGCCGCCATCGGCGGTCAGCTTGGTTGCCCTGATAAGCAGGTTATTATGTTTGCAGGCGATGGCGGTTTTCATATGAATCTTTCAGAGCTTGCAACAATGGCATCATACAATGTTCCTGTAAAGATGTTCATTATGAACAACAGGGTGCTTGGTATGGTTCGCCAGTGGCAAAAGCTTTTTTACGATAACCGTTTTTCCGATACCGACCCTCATCGTGCAACTGATTTTGTTAAGGTTGCAGAGGCATTTGGTGTTAAAGGACTTAGAATTAACACTAACGATGAAATTGATGCAGTGCTTAAGGAAGCCCTTGAATATGAAGGACCTGTTCTTGTGGATTGCAGAATTTGCCCTGATTCAAATGTTCTTCCGATGATTCCTCCCGGAGGGGCACACACCGATATTATCGAAGAATTTAATTAAGGAGGGCTTTTAAAATGAAAGAAAAATTGGTATTGTCCGTGCTTGTTGATAACGAAAGCGGTGTTCTTCAGAGGGTAGCAAGCCTTTTTTCACGCAGAAGCTACAATATCAGCTCTCTTACAGTAAGTGAAACTGAGGACCCTGCGTTTTCACGTATGACAATTGAAACATATACCGAGCCGGAGAATTTCAGACAGATTAAGCAGCAGCTTTTAAAGCTTGAAATTGTTAAAAAGGTTGCTGAGCTGGAGCCTGATAAATCCGTATCCTCGGAGCTTTTATTGGTAAAGGTTAAGGCAGCAGGCGTTGAGCAGAAGAATGCCTTGCTCACCTTTAATATGAATTACGGTGCACGTGTGCTGGATATTTCAAAGACAACAATCACATTGGAATTTACCGGCAGGGGCGAAGCAATTGATTTGTTTATTAACGATTTGGTAAAGGATTTCGGCATAGTTGAGCTGGCACGTACAGGTGTTACCTCCCTTGAAAGAGGGGAAGGCTCCTTTACCGATGATATCTAATTTTTTTGAAATCAGGTGATTATTATGGGTATGACAATGACTCAAAAAATATTGGCCGCTCACGCAGGTCTTGACAGCGTTGCGGCAGGGCAGCTGATAGAGGCTAATCTTGATATGGTTTTGGGTAATGATGTAACATCTCCCGTTGCTATTAACGAGATGAATAAATTCGGCAGAACATCTGTTTTTGATAAAACAAGAATTTCACTTGTTATGGACCACTTTACTCCAAACAAGGATATTCAGTCTGCAGAAAACTGTAAGCAGGTTAGGGAATTTGCTGAGAAAAACGGCATAGTTCATTATTATGACGTAGGCAATATGGGTATTGAGCACGCACTTTTGCCTGAGCAGGGTATAGTTACATGCGGTGACTGTATCATCGGTGCTGACTCCCATACCTGTACATACGGCGCCTTGGGTGCATTTTCAACCGGTGTAGGCTCAACTGATATGGCGGCAGGTATGGTAACAGGCAAGGCTTGGTTTAAGGTTCCGTCTGCAATTAAGGTTGTTATCACAGGCAAAAAGGCTCCCTTTATCAGCGGTAAGGACGTTGTTCTCCATCTTATCGGCAGGATTGGTGTTGACGGTGCTCTTTACAAATCCCTGGAATTTACCGGCGATGGAATTAAGGAGCTTTCAATGGATGACCGTCTTTGTATTTCAAATATGGCTATTGAGTGCGGTGCAAAGAACGGTATTTTCCCTGTTGATGAAATCACTCTTGATTATGTTAACGGCAGAAGCCTGAGGGATTATAAGGTGTATGAGGCAGATGATGACGCAGAGTATGACAGTGTTGTTGAGATTGATTTAAGCACTCTTAAGCCAACGGTTGCCTGCCCTCATCTTCCTGAGAACACAAAGACTGTTGACGAGCTTGACAGAATTGATATTGACCAGGTGGTTATCGGCTCCTGCACCAACGGACGTATTGAGGATATGCGCATTGCCGCATCAATCCTTAAGGATAAAAAGATTGCCCACGGTGTT
>CAMBQD010000199.1 GCA_945869905.1 uncultured Clostridia bacterium
TCGTCCATTTTTCCCTTTGTTATTTCGTAGTCCTTAAACAGTTGAGGATTTTTTATGATAAGCTGAGTTGCTGCATTGGTGTCAGGGACAGATAAACGGTAAGCATTTTGGATTTTTTCATAATTTTCGCTTATCCTTTTTATATCGCCCTCGTCGGCATTGTAAAGTGTGATGAAATCACCTGTGTATTTGTTCTTCAGCTCAAGGGGAGTACCCTGTGCCGCAATTTTACCGCTGTCAAGGATTATTACATAATCGGCGTCTGCCGCCTCCTCCATATAATGGGTGGTAAGGAATACCGTCATATTTTCTTTTTTTCTTAAATTGTCAATAACCCTCCACAGTATATTTCTTGTTTGCGGGTCAAGTCCTGTGGTGGGCTCGTCAAGTATAAGTATTTTCGGCTTGTGCAAAAGAGCGCGTGCAATGTCAATGCGCCTGCGCTGACCTCCGGAAAGCTTGCCCACACTGCGTTTCAGTATGTCCTTAAACTCCAATAGCTCTGCCAGCTCATTCAGACGCTCATTGAATTCCTTTCCGGTAATGCCGTAAAGGGCGGCACGGCTCTGCAGATTATCCTTTACGGACAGTGCCTTGTCCAGCACTGAGCCTTGAAAAACCACACCTAAATCATTTTTGATTTTCGTTGAATTGCCGTCAAGGTCAACACCGTTAATTATTACGGTGCCGCTATCCTTTTTAAGACCGGAGCACATTATGTTAATTGTGGTGGATTTTCCTGCTCCGTTAATTCCCAAAAACGCAAACAGCTCGCCCTTTTTTACGTGAAAGCTTAAGTCCTGTACCGCCTTAACATCTCCAAAGCTTTTGTTAAGGTGGCTTATTTCAATAATATTATTCATTTCTGTTACCGTTCCCTAAAGTGATTCTAAAATTTTTGTGCCCTTCTTTTTCAGCCACATAATCATTAATGCGGACATAAGAATAAGCAATACCGATACACATAGCATAAAAACCAATGGGCTGACAAATTTACTTAATACAAAATAAATTACACCCAGTGCAAAAACAAAAAGCCATCCGCCAAACAGTGTAAGCATAACAGGCAGTCCCTGCTTTACGGGTATTGTCTCGTTGGTCCAGTTGAGGTTGGGCATCTTTAAATTCAGTGCAAGCCCCGCAAGGGATAAAAGCAAAACAAAGGCTATTACAATAATGGGCATTATGATAATCATGGGCAAATTCGGCTTTAAAGCTATTTGAGCACAAACAGTTAAAATCAGCGCAGGAGGCAGTGTTAACAGTAGGCTCAGCTTAACCTTAGCCTTCAGCACCTGTGCTGCCGAAATTGGATAAGCCTTTAAAATCCAAAGATTTTTTCCCTCAAGTGAAACAGAGGCAGCCGTAATATCATTCATTGTGGCTATCATACAAATTGCCGCCAGTGAAATAAGCACTGCAATATCCCTTTCGTCACCGAATAATTCAAGCATAAGCTCGTTAAGATAATTACCCTTGACCAAAAATGCCACTGCAGCAACCGGCATAAAGACCGTACCTAAACCGCAATTTAGCATATATGTAGGGCTGCCGGTAAATCGCCTTAATTCCTTTAAAAGCAGAGCTTGCTCCTTGCTGACTGCCTTAAGGGATTTTTGCTTGTATTTAGCTTTTGATGTGCTGCGGTTTGCCGTTGCAAGCTTAAGAAAGCTTTTTGATAAAATCAAGTATACCGCGGCGAACAAAGCAACAATAATCAATGTGAAAATAAGCATAGAAAGGATATTTCCCTGTGCCGCAAGTCCCATATGGTAAAGGGGATAAAGTACAACCTTTATTCTGTTTCCGATTTCCTGTGGATTTGCAAGGATTTTTTGCAGCATATTGTATGCCTGACTGTACAGGTAGTAGTATGCGGCAATAAAGGCTAAGGAAATAATTACGGTTATCATACTCTTGTTTTTTAATCTGCTGTTTACCAGTGCCACAACCCAACCTAAAATGCAGGACAGTGTAAGCACAAATAATGACAGAATAATGGGTATAACTAAGGTAAATATAATACCTAATAAATTTGCATGGGCATTTTTAAAGAAAACAATTATTGCGGGGATAATAACAATCAGCTCGTACATAAGCCCCATAGTAAATACACCGAAAAGGCGTACCGTAAGTATTCTTGACGGAGGTATGGGCATGGACAGAAGAAGGTCATTATCCTTTGCCTGATAAAGGGATGAAAAGGTGTTAAACACACTGCCGAATACGCCCATCGCCACAGCAATAAGCCCCATAATTGCAAAGTACATCCAGCCGATATCTGCTTTAAAAAGGGGAGTGCAGAGCATATTTGACACGGAATAAAATATACCTCCGAGGAAAATAAAAATTAGCAGATTAAAAACGGCATATCCTATTATTCCCTTGGATGAACGGTTTTTGCCGGTTTTTCTGTCCTTGTATATCCAGGAAAAAACCTCCATCATCTGCTTTTTAAAAAGAGCCTTTGTCATTACTCCTCCTCCAGTTCAAGAAAAACATTTTCCAGTGAGGTATCGCCCTTGACATCCTCCATTGTGCCTGATTTTATAAGCCTGCCGGATTTGATGATAGCCACCTTGTCACATAGCTTTTCAGCAACCTCAAGCACGTGGGTTGAAAAGAATATTGCTCCGCCGTCATTACATATATCACGCATTATCTTCTTTATGGTATGAGAAGCCTTGGGGTCAAGACCCACAAATGGCTCATCCATAATAA
>CAMBQD010000200.1 GCA_945869905.1 uncultured Clostridia bacterium
TGATGAAATTCAATGTTATGATCACTGCAATATTGTGATACAAACAACGCGTCATCAATTGCTTCCTGACCTCTTATGCCGTGCTCAACATGGGCAACTGCAACTGAAATGCCGTAATAATCCGCAAGGGAAACAAGGTGATTAAGTAACAGCATTGAATCTGCACCGCCTGAAACGGCAACGAGTACCTTGTCCCCCAAACTAAGCATATTATACTTTTCAACAGTACTTTTGATTTTGTTATTCATAATGTGATTTATCAATTGACCTGAAGCGTGTAAACTCCTTGTCAAAGGTCATTTCAATGGAGCCGGTTGCACCGTGACGGTTTTTTGCAACAATAAGCTCTGTCTTATTTGCGTCAATGTCATCCTGCTTATCCTCGGAAACATCACTGCGGTAGTAATCCTCACGGTAAAGGAAAAGCACAATATCTGCATCCTGTTCGATTGAGCCGGATTCACGCAGGTCTGCAAGCTGCGGTTTGTGATTTTTACCGTGACCTTCTGTTCCTCTTGAAAGCTGAGCGCAGCATATAACGGGAATATTCAAATCCTTAGCCATCATTTTAAGCTGTCTGGTTATTTCGGAAACCTCTTGAACACGATTTTCCTTTTTACCTGCCGAAGAAATAAGACCGAGATAATCGATTATAACTGCGTCAACGTTTTTCATTCTTCTGAGTCTTGACTTAATTTCGGGAACGGTGATAGCAGATGTGTCATCAAGATAAAGCTCAACGTCATTAAACTGACCTGCCGCATTACCAAGCCTAACCCATTCGTCATTGGTGAGCTCACCTGTTTTAAGCTTTTGGGACTCAACTCCTGCCTGTGCGGAAAGCAATCTTTCCGCAAGCTGCTCCTTTGTCATTTCAAGGCTGAAAACAACGCACTTTTTCCTTGCATTCATTGAAATGTTCTGCGCAAGATTAAGGGCAAAGCTGGTTTTACCCATTGCAGGACGTGCACCTATTAATATTAAATCAGACTTATTCAGTCCGGTTAGATATTTGTCAAGCATACCAAAGCCGGAAGGGATACCCTTATATTTTTCCTTTTCATCACCTGTTATCTGTGTAAGCTTGGTATAAACGTCATTGACAATAACCTCACTTATCTTGGTGGGGCCGTTTTTTTCCTTGCCCTGACGAACGTTATAAATAAGCTGTTCGGCGTTATCGAGGATAACGGAGGCGTCAGCCTCACCGCCGGTAGCCTGTCCGATAATATTATTTGAAATATCAATCAAGGTGCGCAGATAGTACTGCTCCTTAACAATCTTAATATACTCACTGACATTAACGGTGGAGGGTACGGACTGCTGAAGCTGAATAAGATATTCTCTGCCACCGGCAGTATCGTACTGACCCGTTTTTGTCAGCGTGTCCACAAGCACAACAGGGTCAATTGCCTTTGACTTGGAATACATCAGCATCATTGCGCTGAATATTGCACGGTGCTGAGGGAGATAGAAACAGTCGGCAGTAATTTCCGCCACAGCCTCCTCCATACATTCCGGATCCATAAGCACACTACCAAGTACTGACTGCTCGGCATCAAGGTTAAAGGGCATTGCTCCTGCAGCTAAATTCATATCAGCCATACCTTAAGCCTCCGACACCTGTACAAAGACTTTTGCACTGATACCCTGATATACCTTAATTTCAGCTTGAACGGTATCAAAGGATTTTATATCGTCCATAACAATTTTTCTCTTGTCAATATCAACCTTAAGCTCTTCCTTAATTTTACCTGCCACATCCTTTGAAGTAACAGAGCCGAAAAGCTTTCCGTTGGCACCCGCCTTTGCCTTTAAGCAAAAGGTTTTACCCTCCAGCCTGTCAGCAAGCTCCTGAGCAGCCTTTACCTCCTCAGCCTTATGAAATTTTTTTGCTGATTCCTTGTTGTTAAAATCATTCATAGCGGCGGCATTTGCTTCAATAGCTAATCCCTTGGGGAACAAAAAATTCCTTGCATATCCGTCGGACGCATTAACAAGCTCCCCTTTTTTACCGAGGCTTTTAACATCCTGCTTAAGAATTACCTTCATAATTATCCTCCTAAATTTCCATCAATATAGGCAAAATCATAGGACTGCGCTTTGTCTTTTCATACATCATACGTGAAAGCTCGTCACGCAATCTTGTTTTTACACTGTTCCAATCGTGATATCTGTTGTCGTAGCTTTCGTCAATTACACGGCAGGCCAAATCCCTTGCACTGTTCATCAGTGATTCATTTTCCTTAACGTAAACAAATCCCCTTGAAACAATATCCGGTCCGCTGACTACGTTACCGCTTGTGCCGTCAATGGTTGCTACAACTATTATAATTCCGTCCTCAGACAGATGCTTTCTGTCATTAAGAACGATGTTACCAACATCACCGACACCAATTCCGTCAACGTATATCTCCCCAGCCGGCACCTTATCAATTAGCTTCATTGAATCATCTGAAAGCTCTATCCTGTCACCGATATTTCCGATATAAATATTTTCCTGCTTAATGCCCATGGCAACGGCAAGACCGGCATGCTTTTGCAGATGCTTTTGCTCGCCGTGAACAGGAATAAAATATTGGGGCTTAACAAGTCCCATCATCAGCTTAAGCTCCTCCTGACAGGCGTGACCTGAAACGTGAACCTCATACATTCTTTCATAAATAACGTCAATACCGCGTTTCATAAGCTCGTTAACAACATTGCCAACCATT
>CAMBQD010000201.1 GCA_945869905.1 uncultured Clostridia bacterium
TGCAAATTACGTCCTTACCCTTTTGATTAAGTATTGTGTCAACGGCAATTGAGGATTTACCTGTCTGCATGTCACCGATAATAAGTTCTATCTTTCCCCTGACTATAGGGAACATGGAGTCAATGGACAGAATAACTGTGGCCATAGGGGTGTCAACGCTTTTTCTGTCAACAACAGACGGTGCCTTCTGCTCAACAGGGCGGTAACCCTCCGCCTTAATTTCACCCTTGCCGTCGATAGGCTCGCCCAGTGCATTCACAATTCTTCCTATGAAATTACTGCCAACGGGTATACCGGCTTTTTTGTGGGTACGCTTAACTCTTGTACCCTGATGGATACCAACATCACTGCTGAAAAGAATTACGCCCACCTGATGCCTTTTAATATCCTGCACCAAGCCCTTTACGCCGTTTTCAAAAACGACTATCTCGCCGTACATTGCGTGGTCAAGGCCGTGAACGGTGGCAATGCTGTCGCCCACCTTAACGACGGTACCGATTTCCTCACCGTCGGTTCTAAGCTCGTAATCCCTTATGTCACGTCTTAAAATAGCAACAACGGAATCATGGTCAATTGCATCCTCGGCAACAGTTTTCATAACCTGCTTTTTGATGCTTTCCATCTTGGTTTTAATACTGAAATCGTATTCCTTGCTGCCGATATTTATAATGAAGCCGCCGATTAAGCTCTCGTCCTTAACTATGTCTATCTTTGCAGAGTCGGCGCCTGTCTTATCACATACAAACTTTTTTAAGCCATCAAGCTGTTGTTCATTGGGAGGAGTGACGCAATACACAACTGCGTCGGCAATATTCTCCCTCTTATCAAGAGCCGCAATATATGCCTTTACAATTTCCTCTAAATCCGTGACCTTGCACTCTGATGCCAGCTTGGATATAATCCTTCTTACAGAAGGCGCAAAAAGGTCGTCAATAACCTTTTGCTTTTCTTTTTTTGGCACATTGGGGTCATCAAGAATGTTATCAAGCTCATCTGATGAGGATATGATTTTTGACGCCTCCTCCAAGCTTGACACGCTTGCCTGTGAATCAAGCAGCGAATCGAGGTAATTATCAATATTCTGAACCATTAATTATCACTGCTTTCATTTAAAAATTTATCATACAAATCACTGTCAATTTGAGAGCAGGCACTTTCACCGATAACCTTTTCGGCAGTTTCCATAGCAAGCTCGGCAATTTGCTCCTTAGCCTCACGCTTTGCCTTTTCGGTTTCATACTCTGCAACTCTCTTGGCATCTGCCTTGATTTTGTCCGCGTCATTCTGTGCGCGGTCAACAATTTTGCTGTATTCGGCTTTTGCATTTGCTCTTGCGTCAACAAGTATTTGCTTTTTCTCTTCTTCAATGCCTTCAAGCTGATTTTGGTATTGCTCCTTAAGCTCATCAGCCTGCTTTTGAGCATCGTCAGCATCCTTAAACTGCTTATCAATCAATTCTTTTCTTGCGTCAAGAGTTTTCTTTATGGGCTTAAAAAGGAACAGCCTCATCAAAACGTAGAAAATAATTAAATTAATTACAGTCCAAAGAATATTCCAGTCAAACTTTAACATTAACTGTATTTCCTTTCAAAAAAGAATTCGTGAATACGGATTGATTTATTTCGCCAAAATGATAATAAGAATACAACCGATAAGACCGTAAATTGCAGTAGCCTCGGAAAGAGCACCGCCGAGAATAAGGGTTGTACGAATTTGACCTGCTGCCTCCGGCTGACGTGCAATGGCGTCAACTGCCTTACCTGTTGCGATACCGATACCGATACCTGCTCCCAATCCGCATAAAAGTGCAATGCCTGCACCGATTGCAATAATTGAACCTGTCATAGTTTTATCTCCTTAGATTGCTTTTTATTTATTTTCAAGCACTGATTTGCTCAGGCTTGGATTTTCTGAAAAGTTTACGTTTTTTCTTTTTATTTGGGCCTTCCTCTTCCTCCTCAACTGCCTCCTGCAAATAAATTGCCGTCAGGAAAACAAAGATGTACGCCTGAAGAAGTCCGTCAAATATATCAAAGTAAAGGCTGAGCACAACCGGTACCGCAACCGGCACAACTGCCTTTATCAGCTCCATAATGGTAAACGCCGCCATAATATTGCCGAAAAGTCGCATACAAAGCGACAGTGGCTTGGTGAACACCTCTAAGATATTAATGGGCGTTACAATCCACACAGGCTTTGTAAATGCCTTTAGCCTGCCGCGGACGCCCTTGTCCTTAAATGCACAATATTCCACCAGCACAATGCTTGTAATTGCCATTGCAGCTGTTATCTGCATACTCTTGGTCGGAGGCTTAAAGCCAAACAAGCCGATTATATTTGATGCACCGATAAACAGAGCCACACTCATAAGCCAAGGGATAAATTTTTCAACCTTGGGCCCCATTATATCCTTGAAAAAGGTCTCAGCCTTTTCATATGCAAGTTCGAGCAGTGCCTGGCGCTTTGATATTTCACCTGTAACCTTAAGATTACGTGTAAGTATCACAGCAAGCAGTGTGAGAACCGCCATAATAATCCAGGAAACCACAGTGGACTCATCAAAGCCTATCTTAATGTTTCCTATATTAAAGCTGAATACTTCTTCAATATTAAGCTGTTCGGTTAATTCCTTTTGCAAATCAAGCTTCATCATAACCGGACCGAGCATTTGCTCACCTCCTATTCTT
>CAMBQD010000202.1 GCA_945869905.1 uncultured Clostridia bacterium
AAAAAGCTTAACACTGTGCCGATAAGGGCAAGTGGAGCAAACAGTCCGTCAATTCTGACACCGGTTTTCCACTGGTGATAGTCACGCATATCTGCATTTATGTTCGGAAGATATATATTACCGAAGGTGTTTACAAATCCGTTAAAGAACATAATCGCACATAAAACAATAAGATTTTTATACGTGAATGAAAGGAATATAAACAGGATTACATTCATAAGATTACACAAAATAAGCAAATTACGTTTACCAAGCTTTTTTATAGCTATCGGTGCAAGGAGCATTGCCCAAAGGGCAGCATTACCGATAACCGTATTTGCTGTACCAAGCCAAGCAGCCTTGTCGCCATTATGTGAATATACAAATGACCATCCGAGAGTAACGCCGTAGGCACCCTCAAGGAAGCCAATCCAGCTTGCAACATTTATAATCCAGAAGTATTTATTCTTTGCAACCTCTCTTACTGCGTCAACAAGGCTGACATATTCAACCTTTTTCTTTGGTAGGATAAGACGCTCCTTAACCTTACGGAAGAAGATTGTGTTGAGAATAAGACCGAAAACGGAAATTATCGGATAGATAACACGATAGGTTGTAATATTGTTAAGTCCCCAGGTTAAGCCTGCGATTGTAGGAATTAAAAAGCCTGAAATGGAAGGAGCAAGAGAATAGATAATCTGAGAAATACTCATTACAGTTGCTCTTTCCTGTGCGTTTGGTGTAATGATTTGCTGAAGATAGGCAAATCCCTCGTTATAAAAGCAGAGGAAAAATTGCAGTACCAAGTAGAAGACCTCTACAACAACTGCTTTTGTTATGTAATTCCAATTTTCAAAGGGAAGCCAGACCATAATCGTACTTAAAAATACCAACGGAAAGGCAGACCTAATCAAAAACGGAATAAACTTACCGCCCTTCATATGATGGTTGTCAAAATACCATCCTCTGAAAAGTGCAATAGGTATTCCTATAATGTTTGCAACAATAAGCATAATTGACAGATGAAACGGTCTTAAGCCTATACACGCACCTACAATGAAATTTGCACCGTCAAGACCTATTGCGCTTGCCAATGTAAGTGTCCAGTTAAAGCCTAAGCCTGCAACACCTAATGTTGCAACCTCCTTGTACGGAACATAATTACCCTTTGCGGGAGTATTCCAATACTTTTTAGCAGTTGAAATAATGCCGCCGACCTTTTCCTTCAAGCCGGCAGTTTTTGTATTTGCCATAAAAATCACCCCTTAGGTATACTATAACAAATATTTATAACAAAATAAAGAAAAATTTTTAAAAGCTCAATATAAAGTGAAAAAAGGCACAGCATAAAATGCTGTGCCATAATAATTTATTTAATTTCCTTTTTCAATACTGATTTCATCAAAGATTTTCAGTAAATCCTCAACTCTTGCGTTTTTCTTTTCCTCGCCCTTAATATCAAGAACTGCATTCCCCTCGTGAAGCATCACAAGACGACTGCCGTACTCAACGGCAAATCTAAGATTATGGGTTACCATCATTGTTGTTATGGAGTTTTTAGCCACCAGCTCCTGAGTAATTTCCATTACTCTTTCAGAGGATTTGGGGTCAAGGGCGGCAATATGCTCGTCAAGGATAAGCATCTTTAAATCAGTCATATTGGCAATTACAAGCGCCAAAGCCTGACGCTGACCGCCCGACAGCGTACCGACCTGAACACCCATTCTGTTTTCAAGCCCCATATTACACTGCTCAAGCAGGGTTTTATAATAATCAATTCTGTTTTTATTTACGCATCTGCCTAAGCCGTAATGCTTGTTTTTGTTGTCGGCAAGCGCCATATTTTCAAGAATTGTCAGGTCTGCACAGGTGCCGATTTTAGGCTCCTGAAAAACTCTGCCGATAATCTTTGCCCTTTTAAATTCGGACACATTTGTAATATCCTTTGAGTTAAAAATAATATGTCCGCTGTCAGGCTTAAGGGAGCCGCATATCAGGTTGAGCATTGTGGTTTTACCGCTGCCGTTGGAGCCGATAATAGAAACGAACTCCCCTTCATCAACCTTAAAATTAAAATTGTCAAAAACCGTTGACTCGTCAACAGTGCCCACATTAAAGCGCTTTGTAATGTTATTTAGTTCAAGCATTCTTCTCCCTCCTTTTTCCTACCTTCTCCTTAAGGGTTCCGCTGAAAATAAGAGCAAGAACAAACAGCACTGCCATCAGCAGCTTATTATATTCGCTGGGTAGACCTATGACAACGGCAATCTGCAGGCAGGCTTTATAAATGATTGTGCCTAAAATAACCATTGTTGTTGCTTTCATAAATCCCACGCGCTTAAACACGGACAAGCCGATAATTACACTTGAAAGACCGAATACTACCATACCCACACCCATTGTTGTGTTGGCGGTTTCCGTGCTTTGAGCGATAACTGCGCCGCTTATTGCCGCCAGTCCGTTGCCGATTGCCAAGCCTAAAATCTTTGATGAGGCAGGGTTTTTGGCAAGCATTACAACATACTGCTGGTTGGAGCCTGTTGCTCTTAAAAGCATACCTGACTTTGTTTTCAGATACAGGTCAATAATTATTTTGATAACAACAACTAAAATTGCAAGAACAATAAGCTTTCTGACATTTAAACCGTTAATGGTTGTGGGAAGAATGTTTGCAACAGAGCTGTTAAAAATTGT
>CAMBQD010000203.1 GCA_945869905.1 uncultured Clostridia bacterium
TATCATTATAATAATAAGATAAATTTGAGGTTTGATAAATGAAAATTTACAACGTTATTCAGTACGGAGCTAAGGGCGACGGAAAAAGCAACGACGCCTTTGCAATTCAGCACGCCATTGACGATTGTGCAAAAAACGGCGGCGGACAGGTTGTTCTCCCAAGCGGACGCGTGTATTATTCCGAGTCAATCAGGCTTAGGGCAAACGTTGATTTACATATCCAAAAGGGTGCCACCCTTAAGGCAACCGGAAATATTGACGGATATATAAGACCTAATAAGCTGATAAATGATCCCAAGACAGCCCTTATCGGCAACCCTGTTACAGGCAAGCCCAGCTTTGTATTTATTTACGGCTATGAGGCTGACCACTGTACAATCAGCGGTGAGGGTACCATTGACGCCAACGGTCACGCATTTGTTCAGCGCAAGGACAGGTATTACGTTACAGGTGATTTTTATCCACGTCCCACAGTTATGTATGTGGAAAAAAGCAACCACATTACCTTTAAGGATTTTACTGTGGTTGACGCACCCTTCTGGACTCTCCATCCGGCAGGCTGTGACGATGTGCTGATTGACAGGATAAGAATTTTAAACGACCTTGATGTTGCCAACAGCGACGGTATTGACCCTGACCATTGCTCAAATGTAAGAATTTTAGGCTGCCACGTTACCTGTGCAGACGATTGTATCTGCCTTAAGACCTCAAAGGGTAATGCAGAGTACGGACCCTGCGAAAATATTGTTATTGACGGCTGTACACTTGTTTCCACCTCTGCCGCTATTAAGATAGGTACCGAGGGTGTGGGCAATTTCAAAAATGTGATTGTGTCAAACTGTGTTATCAGCAGGTCAAACAGAGGACTTTCAATACAAATTCGTGACGGCGGATGCGTTGAAAATGTGACCTATCAAAATATTATTATTGAAACACGCCGTTTCTGTCCCGATTGGTGGGGCACTGCCGAGCCTGTTGTAATCACCACCTTTAACCGTGATGAAAATACAAAAAGCGGTACAATTAAAAATATACGGTTTTTCAATGTTACTGCCAAGGGCGAAAACGGTGTGCTTATTCACGGTAATGCCGATAATATAATTGAGGACGTTACCTTTGAAAACTGCCGTATCGAGCTGACAAAAACCAGCAAATGGCAGTGCGGTCTTTATGATTTGCGTCCCTGCCTTGATTGGGGAGTGGAGGAATACAGCAATTCTGCATTCTTTATCAGATATGCTAAAAATATCAGAATAGAAAAAACAAAAACACGCTGGGGCAAAATATGTGACAGCTACAAGCACGCCATTGATGCCGAAAATGTTGAAAATTTAGAGCTGGTGCGCTTTAGCGGCCACGCAGTTGACCCAAGCGTTGAGGATTATAAATTTAACAATGTTAAGCTCATTGAGGTGTAATTATGGTAGAACTTAAAGGATACAAGGTAAACAGGCTTGAAATTGAAAACAGAGTTAAGCCGGGAACACAGCTTAAGCTCCAAAATCAGCTTAAGTATAATGTTAATTATATGGACGACAATAAAACCTGCGTTGGTATGATGGAGCTTAGAATTATGGACGCCGACTTAAATCCCTTTGAGATAAAGATTGAATTGGTGGCGGAATTCACCTACGGTGACAGTGACGAAAAAGCGGATATCCATACAACATCCTTTGACCAGCTTTTCCCATTTGTAAGGCAGATTGTTAATACCGCAACCTCCTTTACAGGTATGCCCGGTCTTATGATTCCCATTATGAAGCTTAATAAGGATACCGTGCGGGTAAATACACCTGAAAGTGTAGACCCGTCAAAGCTGAACTAAGAAAAAAGCTATTCCGAACGGAATAGCTTTTTTTGTTATGCTGGAGCATTTAATTTTTTTCTTCTAAGCAAATAAAATGCAATCATAAAGAATGCACAAATTGCAATCCAGCAATAATGACTCTTGCTTATGTGATTGCCCTGAGCAAATAAAATGATAATTGAACACAGGTGACGTCCGATATTAAGCAAAAGCGCAACAAGCTGATAATCAATAATAATCCTTGAGCCCAGCTTATTTGACTTAACTGCCACAAACAGCAGTATGAGCATTGCTATGGAGTACAGAATAAAGTTTGAAAAATATACGTAAAGCATATTTCCGCTTGTAATACTATAAAGATATGTGGCCATCTGATTTTGTATATCCGTAAAAAACGGTACCACAAGCATTGTGCACAGTACAGGCAGTGCAGTTATTTTTCTTGGCTTTTCCTGCTCCCGAAACAGCTTTAAAACTGCAAGGGCAAAAATAATCATAGAAAATCTTTGAACAAGAAAATATACGATATTAGCCTCAGGGCACAGGGACTGAAGTGCGTTTATACTCGGCGGCATCATTCTGAAGCCGAATATTGCCGTAAGAATACCGTAAAAGGGTTCCTTTGATTTGGACAGGATAAAAAACACAATTAAGGTTGCCACGCTGAAAACCATTGCCTCAATTAACGCAAAGCTCCTTGTTATATCAAAGCAGGCGTGCAGTGCCTTTTGAATTATGTATGAGCCGAAAATTATAGCTACGCATATAAGACAGTATAATTTGCCTTTTGATATTTTCTTTAACATAAATTTCACCCCTTATGATAGAGTTATTATAC
>CAMBQD010000204.1 GCA_945869905.1 uncultured Clostridia bacterium
GGGTTGTATCTCCCGAAATAACAACGATATCGGTTGAATCGTCCTCGCACAGCATATCAAAGCCTCTTTTTATAACAAGAGGACTGTCCTTAATTACCATCTGTGATTTGGACTCCATTTTATCGTATGCTTTTCCCTCAGTACCTAATTTGCTCGAATAATAATGAACATCTGTAATAAATTGAATTTTAAGAGGCTCATTATTACTACCGTAAATTTTATTCATATTAACCCCCTATTTTTTCTTTATTTGAAGGACGCCTGATTTTACGTTTTCATCAAATGTAAACTCCAGGGAGCCCTTATTTCTTTGTGCAAATTCAATCTCCCTACCGTCAAGAAATGCTTTATAATCACATTTATCCGACAGGGTAACGAGTATGGTGTATTTTTCATTTTCACCAAAATACCTGAAGGAAATTTCAGCGCTTGTATCGGTGGTTTTTTGATAATCAGTCCAAAGGTCAAAGCCGGTTGTCACGGTTTGCGGCTTAAAATAAGCGTTTGCCCATATACATATAGGAGCGGAAAGCCCGCCGAAATTATGAAACCATCCGCCTCGTTTTGTGGCAATGCCAAAGCATTCATAGGTGTTATATGTGAAATCCGTTTCCTCCTTCCACATATCAAGGGCACGCTTTGCTATTTCATATGCAAAATCAGCCTCACCGTTATCCAGCATTGTTTTCCACACAAACCACTGGTGGCTCATCCAAACATTACCGTTCCAGTAGCCGTCGTCAAAATAGTATGATGCAGACATATCAACTGCGGATATACCTGCCTGTGACCACATTTCCTTTGGATTTTTAATATGCTCAAGTATTCTTTTCTTTCTGTCACCCTTAACGGCACCTGCAACAATGGGATAGATACCGTCCATACCCTTGTTCCAGTTTTCACCATTTTCGGTTTTCATTATGCCGGTAACATTGCCGTTATCGTCATAAAGGGTGTAGCCGAAATAGCCGCTTTCCTCGTCCCATGCAAGTTCGTTCAAGGCTCTTGTGGAATACTCAATATCATCGTCGTAGGTTTTGATATCCTCTGTTTTTCCGAGAGAGAAAGCAACCATCTTCATAATCTTGCCGGCTCGGATAATCTGTGCCGTTGACAGACAGGGGCAGGTATATTTTTGGGCGCGCTTTGCCATCATTTCCACCTGAGCGGGATAATCGTCCATACCGCAATGGGAATACCAGTAATCATATGTGGTCAAAAGACCATTGTTAAATTTTGCACAGGTTGAGCCGTGAGTTCTGCCGCGTAAAAATTCGTAATAAAGCTTTGCCTTATCGTAAAGGAAGGCAAGACTTGATTTATCCTCAGTCCTTTTAAGCAGCTCAAGGTACTCAACAAACTGAGTAGGAACAAGAGAGCCGTGGAGCAGAAATGCAAAATCCCTGTTTGTATCATCGCATAGGTACATATCAAGAGCATATCGGCACAAATCCTTTGAAAACTCCAACAGTCCCATACCGATAAATCCGCTGTCCCAGGTATAAAAGCTGTCCCATCTTTTACCGGGGGTATGGTGAATTACATTTTCACCGTGGCGATAAACAGGATAAACAA
Source organism: uncultured Clostridia bacterium (assembly GCA_945869905.1). Lineage (GTDB taxonomy): Bacteria > Bacillota > Clostridia > Oscillospirales > Acutalibacteraceae > Eubacterium_R. The sequence continues at coordinate 1,576 of CAMBQD010000204.1, forward strand.
CATTTGTTAAAAGCGTTGATTTTAATATCTCTGTTGAAAGGCTGTATTTTTCCCCTGCCTCGTTGAAATTTACTTCTATACTGCCTTCCTTGGCAGACTCGTAAATCCTTTCATATTCCGAGTATGACAGAGGCTCAAGGCACTCATTTGATAAAACAACATACTCTGTATGAGATGTGTTAGGCTCAATAAAAATTGATTTTACAAGAGTGTTGTGAAAAAAGCCCTCATCACTGGTTTTTCTCTTAAATGAACCTGAGAAGGTTTCCTTTAAATCATCGTAGGTATGGTCGCCGTTTGACAGCCTGTTAATCAGTGCGTCCTCCAGTGAGCCTGACTCCAAAATTCTTTCTCTTGTATTTTTATTGCCTGTCATTATGTAAAAGGGAGCGTCAACCCCGTTATATGTCAGCCTTGTTCTGTGGCCCTTTTCCAAGACCTGAGTTGTAATTTCGGGAACATAGTCAAAGGGAACGTTCTCTGTATAAAGGAGGGCTTTATCCCCCTCCTCAATAACTGCAAGAAAATCCAGCTCCACACCTGCACCGCCTGAGCTTTCAAGGGTAAATTCCTCCATATACGGAAGATAAGCAAATGTGAGCTCATTGCTGTTTTTAAGCACAATTTCCCTGCCGTTCATATCAAAAACGGCATCGCCGCCAGTTACTGTCCTATATCTCAACGCAATAACGGGATTTTTAAAATCCGTGCCTGCACCGCTAAAGGAGTATGACACTCTGTCGCCCTTTTCACAGCCGAAGGGCTTAAGATTTAAAAAGTGAACGTGATAATTTTCACACCTGTCGCCAAGCCCCTTGCCTAAATAAAAATCCTTATCGGCAAACATTCCCTTAAACATACCGTCGGGATTTTCCTCATCCCAGGGACGCGGATTGCTGTATGAGTATTCCGTATAGTCATTGGCAGCTTTAAGCACACATTTTTCCGGTGAATTAACCCTGCAATACCGCGGATAGGGAAACTCCAAAGCACCAAAAACGTTAAGGATGCAGTTTTGTGTCAGATGAGTATTATTAAAAAATTCGCACCTCATCAAATAGGCATC
>CAMBQD010000205.1 GCA_945869905.1 uncultured Clostridia bacterium
TCATCCTTGGAAAGAGCAGGAGCCATAGCCATCTGTGCAACTGCCTTGCAGGCACCGGAATTAACAAAAAACTCATTTATAAAAATAGATTCCAGCCTGCTTGTATCATCGGGTACAATAATAGCAAGAATATATTTATTAAGCTTTTTACCGTAAATTCCTTTCATAAATTCTTTAAAATAATACTGCCCTTCGGCAATTCTTTCTGCAAATTCGTGATAAAAGGGAATATTGGGAGCAGGATTAAGGGACGGCATATCAAAGGTTTTAAACTCATCACTGTCCCTGTCCTTAACAAGTATATTGTTATTGGTAATAATCATAGGAACGGTTTTTGCCACGGTATCACCTCTTAAAACAGTTGTTTTTATTATTTTACTACATACTATGCTTTAAATCAATAAAATTTAAAATTTTCAAAAATATGATGAAATGTATAATAATTTGTGATACAATGTTAGTGGATGGAAGGAGAAATGACTATGTCAAACCAAAATGAAATTGATGATATTTTAAACGAGCTTAAAAGCAAAAGAGAAGAACAAAGCAGTACCAAATCCGCTGAACCTGTAAAACACAGCGATTTTGATATAAATCAGCGTAATATTGCAGACATTAAAGCTCAGGGGGAGCATAACAATTTTGATATTATAACAGACTCCTTTGACAATAAAAGAGAGAGCCGTAAAAAAGATGACGAAATACACACAAGCGGCGGCAAATCCGGTGGAAATAAAAAGAAAGCCATAATAATTGCAGTTGCGGTAATTCTTGTTGTGGCAATTGCAGTAGGTGTAATCTTTGCCGTTGCAAAAAGCAAGAGCAAGGAGCCTGAAACAACAACCGCTCCCGCTACTACCGCACAAACAACAAAGGCTCCGGTTAAGATTGTTAATCCCCTTACCGGCGAAGACTCCTTTAACGCAAATGCAGTGGGCAAACGTCCTGTTGCCTGCGTTGTTGAAAATGCTCAGGCTGCAAGACCTCAGTGGGGTATTGCGGACAATACAAATCCCCCTGACATAATCCTTGAAGGTGAAGTTGAGGGCGGCGAAACAAGGATGCTTTGGTTTTATGCCGATTACACATCACTGCCTGACCAAATAGGGCCTATCCGCAGTGCAAGACCGCCTTTTATAAGATTTTCGGAATTATTTGATTCCATCTTCATTCACTGGGGTCAAAGCTCCAGCAGGGATAATTATGTAGGCGCTGACTCCGTTTTCAGAAATGACAATGTTGACCACATCAACCAAATGGCATACAGTGACAGCGTCGGTCTTTTCGGCAGGGATTCATCAAGAGGTGTTTCATCAGAGCATACAGGTGTGCTTTACGGGGACAAGCTTGCAGCCGCAATTGAAAAGGCGGAATTCAGAACAGACGTTAATAAAAACAGCTTTACTCAGTTTAAGTTTAACGAAGGTGAAAAGGCAGTTGGTACAGCAAGCTGTACATCATTTGCACTCACCTTCTCCTCAAGCACAAGAACAAGGGATTGGTCCTACAGCTCGGAGGACAAGATGTATCACAGCACAGATTATCAAACTGATGTGGCAAGAAAAAATCTGCTTGTTCTTTATGATAATACCGAGTATATTGCCAAGTCCAACTACAAGGGCTCAGGCAGGGCGGAAATCTACTGCGATTATAAGCTTGCCGGAGGAAGCGGTAAGCTTGCGAGTCTGGGCACAGTAACAGACATAATCTGGTCCGTTGAAAACGGCGTACTTGTTATTAAGGATGCAAACGGTGCTGAGGTAAAATTAAATTCCGGCACCACCTGGATTGGATATGCCTCTGCAAATCACGGTGGCACAGATAAAATAAATACAGAGCAATAAAAAACAATCGCCTTGCAAACGCAAGGCGATTTTACTTTTATAAATTTATGTAATTTATTTCTCAGCGTACTTATCTTCGCCGTTCCAGCTATACATAGCACGGATTTTTTCGCCGACTGCTTCAAGCTGATGTGAAGCCTCAAGCTCTCTCTTAGCCTTGAAATGAGCCCAACCGTTGTTGCTCTCGGTAATGAACTTAGAAGCAAAGGTACCGTCCTGAATTTCCTCAAGAACCTTCTTCATTTCCTTCTTTGTTTCATCAGTGATAAGACGCTTGCCTGTTTCATAATCACCAAACTCGGCAGTGTTGGAAATTGAATATCTCATCTTTGAGAAACCGCCTGAGTAAATAAGGTCAACGATAAGCTTCATTTCGTGAATACACTCAAAATAAGCGTTTCTGGGGTCATAGCCTGCCTCAACAAGTGTTTCAAAGCCTGCCTTCATAAGAGCTGTTACGCCGCCGCAAAGAACAGCCTGCTCACCGAAGAGGTCTGTTTCTGTCTCGCACTTAAAGGTTGTTTCAAGGATAGCTGCACGCGCACCGCCGATGCCTGCACCGTAAGCAAGAGCAGTATCAAGGCAATGACCTGTTGCATCTTGATATACAGCAACAAGACAAGGAGTACCCTTACCCTCTTTATATTCTGAACGTACTGTGTGGCCCGGAGCCTTTGGAGCAATCATAAATACGTCAATGTTTGACGGAGGTACGATTTGCTTGAAATGAATGTTAAAGCCGTGTGCGAATGCAAGAGCCTTGCCCTCTGTAAGATTTGGTTCAATATCCTTCTT
>CAMBQD010000206.1 GCA_945869905.1 uncultured Clostridia bacterium
CCGACAAATCATCTTCAAACACTGTTAAAAATTTTTCATTAAGCTTTTCGTCATTGAAATCAACAAGAGAAATATTTTCCTTAACAAGCCTTATTCCAAGCTCAAATAAACGGTCAAGCTGAGATTTTATATACTCATACCATACTGAGTCGCTAAAGGGAATGTAAGGATTGTATTTTTCTGTAGCATTATTCAACCAATAATACGGAAAGGGCTGTGCATAAATAAAGCGCAGTATACGTTTAATGGTCGATATTAAAGGCTTATCGTTGTTAGGTGTTGTAAAGGATTGTGCAAGCAGCAGGAAATCCTGATCCTCTCTTTCAAAATATTCGTCAATAACCTCGTTAATAACACTGTCCTCTAATAGCTGAAGCTCGCTTTCATCAAGCGTTGTAAAATCCTGATTAATAGACAGGTCATAAAAATGCTCCTTTACAAGCTCAACGCAAAACGCGTCAATTGTACATATTTTTGCATTGAGCAAAAGTGAAAGCTGTTTTCTGTAAAAGGTATCTGACGGACTTTTCTTAATACATTCGTTAAGTGATTTTGAAATTCTGTAACGCATTTCAGCCGCCGCCGCGTTTGTAAAGGTTACAATAAGCAGCTTATCAATATCCACTGGGCTTTCCTTATCTGTTATAAGCCTGATAACTCTTTCAACAAGCACGGCTGTTTTGCCTGAGCCTGCGGCGGCACTGACAAGAATATTTCTGTTTCTTGCAGTAATGGCGTTATTCTGCTGCGGCGTCCATTGTGGCATTGTTACCGTACTCCTTTTTTAAAATTTCCTTTACCTCACTGTCAGTAATATCATCTACTATATTACATTCAATGCTTTTAATATTTGCGCAAACATCTGCGTAGTCGCAGTATTCACAGGTATTTTTATGATTTTTGTTTTTTACGGGATTTCTTCCGATTTTTCCCATGTGCAGGTCCATACCCATTTGAGCAATAAGTGCATTAACTCTTTTGTGAATATGTCCAAGCTCCTCCAAGCTTGCAATCTGACCTGTCAGTTCACCGCTTTTTTTGATTTTAACCGGAATGTATTTTCCGTTTAGGTCATGCTCCATTGCCATAGCAATTTCCCCGTCGTTATCGGAAAGCACTATTCCCTTCATTTTAAAGGAGCTTGCCTCCTCACTGCTAAGCGAGCCTTCTGCGTCCCTTCTGGACTCAAAGTTAAACAAATTCCTTGATGAGTGCATATAAAGCACACCTGCGGGAATGCCGGAAAACCGAGAGCCTTTATCCTCACATAGTGAAAACAGATATACAAACATCTGCAAATTAAGACCGTACATAATGTCCGAAAGGTTAAAGGTTTTGTTTCCCGATTTGTAGTCAACCACGCGTACATATTTTTGACCGTTCTTTTCAAGAGTATCAACCCTGTCAATTGAACCCCTGATTTGAATTGTACCGCCGTCATCAAGCTCAAGAATTTCCGGCTTAACCTGACCGTCCCTGTCAATGTCCAGCTCAAACGCCTTTGCCTCAAAATCACTTTCGGAAAATTCCTGTGCCAGATGAATTACCACGCTGTAAATGAGCTTTGACAGACGGACATAGTTATATTTAAATCTTACAGAAAGGTCTGAGGCATTGCCCATTTCAGTTTCAAAAAATTCGGTTACATATTTGTCCACAACGGCTTTTATTTCAGATTCGGTCATAGCGCAAAGCCCTTTACTGCCGTAATCGGAAAGTATCATTTCAAGTACATAATGTATAAGAGTACCCCTTTGCATAGGATCCATCTCAGCTTTTTTGCGCGGACGTGCGTTAAGACCGAATTTGCAGAAATACCTGAAGGAGCAGTTGTAAAAATCCTCAAGCCTTGATGCCGAAATATACATATTGTAGTTAAATAATGATGTGGCAACACTGCTGTCTTCAATAACCGCGTCGGTGTTTTCAGCCAGTGCTTTTACGGAATTATAACGCTTATCATTAGAAAAATATTTTTTTAATGATGAGTAAAAGGCAGTGTTTACAAAATACCTTTCACTCATAAGCTCAAAGGCATTTTTTCTTGTTTCAACCAAATCAATGTCACGAATATCATAAAGAGTATACGGTTTAAGCTGAGGAAAAATGCTTTTTATTGATGTTACAATTTCAGAGGGAGCGCTTTCCCTGCCGGTATTGCCCAAAAAGGAAATAAAAAGCTTTTCCTGTGCGGCAGTGCAAGCCATATAGGCAAAATAGCGTTCCTGCAAATTCAATATCTCACCATAGGAATAAAGCTTAAAATCGTTTTCAAGCATTATTCTTCTGTCACTTTCGGAAAGCAAACCGCCACCGCTGACAGTAAGCGGGAATTCACCTTCATTGGCACCTAAAACAAAAACCGCCCTTGGATTGTCTGTTCTTATTCTGTCTGCCTGACCGATTTGCACATTATCAATTCCGACAGGCAGTGTACCCAAATCCTCGGTGGAAATTACCATTGAAAAAATCTGAGCAAAATCCTTTAGCTTAATGCAATCATCACCCAGAATTTCAGGAAGTCCTCCCAAAATTTCCATAACAGTATTCCAAACATCACCCTGTTCAAGTGCGGCGGCACTGCGATTTGAATTATTAAGCTCTAAGGCATATTCCTTT
>CAMBQD010000207.1 GCA_945869905.1 uncultured Clostridia bacterium
TACTGATGTATTTCAGAACCGGTAAAAAGCAGGCAAATGACGTATATCTGAGCGACACTCTTGAGGTTGACAAGGACGGAAATCCCCTTACAATTGAGGATACAATAAGCAGTCCCAATGATTTAGCCGAGGATTTGGAGGTTAAGCTCAGGTGGGAAAAGGTGGCAAAAATCATAGAAAATATGGAGGATGACAGAGAAAAGGAAATAATAATTCTAAGATATGGGCTGGACAACAAAAAGCCTCTGACACAACGTGAGGTTGCGCAGAGGCTCAATATCAGTCGCAGCTATGTATCAAGAATTGAAAAAAAGGTATTAAAGGACATAAAAAGCAAGGTGGAATAATCACCTGCTGAAAATATTTCCTCCGTTACAGTCAATGGCAACTGTTAACGGAAAGCTGTCAAAATTCAGCTTTTTTACCGATTCACAGCCAAGGTCGTCAAAAGCAATAACCTGACAGGAGGAAATGCACTTTGCCGCAAGGGCACCGGCACCGCCGATAGCACAGAGGTAAACGGCTTTATTACGCACAATTGCATCGCACACCGCCTGACTGCGTTCACCCTTGCCAACCATTGCTACAACACCCCTGTCAAGAAAATCGGGGGCAAAAACATCCATTCTGCCGGAGGTGGTAGGTCCGCAGGAGCCAATGGGCAAATTCTCAGGTGCAGGTGTAGGACCTGCATAATATATTACCGCGTCCTTTAAATCATAGGGCAGCTCCTTACCTTCGGAAATATACTGAGTAATTCTTTTATGTGCGGCGTCACGGGAGGTATACACCGTACCTGAAAGTATTACCCTATCGCCTGCCCTTAGCCTTGGGGCATACTCCCTAAGCTGATTTGTATTAATTACATATTCCATTATTTCTTACCTGATTGAGCTTTTAATTTTCTGTTTTCTTCTTTAAGCAGCTTATTTTCCTCCTCAAGAGACTCAAGCATTGATATATTCTGCTTAAGCTCTCTACTGATGGATTTGAGCTGAAAATCAAGATTTGAATTAACGATTTCAAGCCGTTGGCACTCAAAATTAACATCCTCAAGCGCCGCCATTAAACGTGAAATTTCATTAATCAATTCCTGCACATCTTTTTTACTTGTCATAAGCAAGTCCACTTTCAAATAAAAATATAGCAATAAAAGAGGTTGTAATAAACAACCTCTTTTTGTTATCAGTTGGAGATGTCAACATCCTTTTCAAAGTAACGGGAACCAAACCAGTTTTCCTTGAGAGTATAATCCTTCTCTAATTTTTCAGTTGCACTCTGGCCATCGGCTTCAGCAAGTGCACTCTTGGCATTATACTGCCAAATTGTTTGGTCATTAGTACCTGAGAAATACATAACGTGATAACCAAATTTAGTTTTTACAATACCTGTATCGCCTGCTTTTCTACTGCTGTCAAAGCACCAAGCAGAGAAGGAATTAACCATCTGTCCCGTAACCACGTCGGAATACAAGCCGCCGTCCGATGCAGAGCCGTCTGCTGAATTATCCTTTGCAAGCTGAGCAAAGCCGTCCTCTGTCTTATCCCACTTGGAAAGGATATCCTTTGCCTTATCAAATGCTGCTGACCACTGAGCGTCGGTAGCACTTGTAACATCGGTATTATCCTCGTCGGTTTCCGGAACGATAAGGATATGACGTACATTAACTGTCTTTCTGTCGGAAAGGGAGGCAGGTGCAATCACATAAACAACTGTTGTGCTGTACTGCTTAATATCCCCTGCTTTTCTGTCAGCACTGAAAAGCCAATCAAGACCCGAATACTTAAGCTCCTCATCATCTGAGTGCTCTGAGCCGTCATCGTGATTATGCTCATCAGCCGAGGCAATAGCATAGCCCTTTGACTGAAGGGCTGCCTTTGTCATACCAAGCTCCGTTGAAAAGCCGTCCTCTTTATAAGCCTTTTTGTTAAAATCGTCTGTTGAGTATTCCGAGCAAAGCTCCGCAAAATTTGATCCGTCAGCCTTAAGCTTTGATGCAAATTCCTTTGCATCGTCCTCACTGCTGCACTCAAAAATCTTAGCATCTACTGTCTTAAGCTCGTCTAAATGCTCATCCTTATAGGCATTGATTTCTTCATCTGTGTACTCCACATTTTCAGTGTTACTGCCGAGTGATTCCTTATAGTTCTGTGCAATGTACTGACGTGTAGCCTCTGTCCTGAACACAGACTCGGTAACGCCTTTACCCATAGCCTTTACAAGATAACCGCTGAGTGTATAGCCATAGCCCTCGGCAGTTTCTCTGTAGCTGCTGATGGTTTCGTTAAGCTCTGACTTCTGATCATCTGTGATTTCAGGCTCTTCGCCGTCATTTGCCTCAACAGCGGCAAGATAATAGGTATAGGTTTCTTCAATTGAATCAAGAACAAGCTGATGAACATGCTCTGCCCAAGACATTGTTTCATTTGTGTCCGGATCGGTATAGGTCTGCTTGGAAAGCTTTTCATCAAAATTAACATTAAGACCGTACTGCTCAGGGTCTAAGCCGTACTGCTCGTATGAGCTTATCTGATTTTGCAGGCTGTTATATGTAGATGCAAAATAGAAATTATAGGTGC
>CAMBQD010000208.1 GCA_945869905.1 uncultured Clostridia bacterium
ATACCCGGCACACCGCCCAATGCCTCATATGATGGATGATAGGCACGCATATAAGGAAGTGAGTAAACCCAATCAAGCTCCTTTTGTATAAGGGGTGGCATAGGTGGATTTTGTACTATCATAGTTTTACCGTGCTTTTGCTTAATGAGTTTACCTCTTATATGGTCCTGCTCGTCCTGCTGTATTCTGCAGGATTTGGCATATTCCTTTTTGTTTGAAATAACATTCTCATAGGACGGACATTCAACGCCTGTATAAGGTGTTTCAGTGGTGGGACAGGCATAGCAGGTTCCTAAAATATCGCGCATACTGCCAATACTTTCCCCGTTATCAAGCCTTTTTGCAATCTCAATGGTTTGATTTTCGCCCATACCGAAAATCAGCAAATCCGCCCTTGAGTCAAGGAGAATGCTTGGTCTTACGGCATCGTCCCAATAATCATAATGGGCAAATCTCCTCAGTGAAGCCTCAAGTCCGCCGATAATCACAGGGCTGTCAGGATATATCTCTTTAATTATATTGGAATAAACAATTACCGCCCTGTCAGGTCTTTTGCCTGCAACTCCGCCTGCTGTATAAGCATCATCGTGGCGGAGTCTTTTAGCAGCGGTGTAATGAGCCACCATTGAATCAATATTTCCGCTTGTAACAAAAAAGCCAAGACGCGGCTTGCCGAACTGAACAAAGTCAGCCGTACCCCTCCAGTCCGGCTGGCTAAGTACGGCAACTCTGTAGCCCTTGCTTTCAAGAACTCTTGTTATAATAGCTGCTCCAAAGGAGGGATGGTCAACATAGCTGTCGCCTGTTACAAAAACAAAGTCGACGCCGTCCCAACCTCTGTCCAGCATTTCTTTTTTATTGATAGGGAGAAAACCACTCATCATTCTTCCTCAGTATCCTTTTCAATAAGCTCAAAGGGCGGCTCGTCATCCGCAGGTGCTTGGTCAAAGGTCATCTGCTCGGTATTTTCCGCAGTAAATTCGCCGTTTGCGGCATACGCCTGCATTTCAAGCCACTGCTGACGTGTAATTAAAATTTCACGTGGCTTTGCACCGTTGGCAGGACCGATAATCCCCTTTTCCTGCAGCTGGTCAATAATCTTTGCTCCCCTTGCATATCCGACGGAAAGCTTGCGCTGAAGGAAGGAGGTAGATGCCTGTCCTGTTTCAAGCACAACGTCCACAGCCTTATCAAACAAAGCGTCAAGCTGTTCGCCGTCACCCTCATCCTCAAAGGGAGAGGACTTTTTATCCTGAACTGCCTTTGCCTCAATTTCCTTGGCAATATTTTCATCATACTGGCTTTCGCCCTGATTTTTAACGAAGTCGCAAAGCTCCTCAACCTCATCATCTGAAATAAAGCAGCCCTGAACACGTATTGGCTTTGACGCACCGATTGGGGAATAAAGCATATCTCCGTGACCTAAAAGCTTTTCTGCACCTGAGGCGTCAAGAATTGTTCTGGAGTCAATCTGTGAAGAAACCGTAAGTGCAATACGTGAAGAAATATTTGCTTTAATAAGACCTGTAATAACGTCAACAGACGGACGCTGAGTTGCAATAACAAGGTGCATACCAACAGCACGAGCCATCTGGGCAAGACGGCATACAGAGTCCTCAACCTCTTTAGGAGCCGCCATCATCAAATCCGCAAACTCATCTATAAATATACAGATTTTAGGCATTGGGTCCATATCCTCATGCTTTTTGACGTACTTGTTATAGCCCTCAATATCGCGTACTCCTACCTGTGACAGCCTTTGGTAACGCTGAAGCATTTCCGATACTGCCCAGCCCAGCGCGCCTGCGGCTTTCCTTGGGTCGGTAACAACGGGTACAAGCAGATGAGGAATGCCTGCGTATTTGGAAAACTCTACCTGCTTAGGGTCAATCATAAGGAATTTAACCTCGTCAGGCTTTGCACGGTAAAGAATTGACGTGATAATGGAGTTCATACAAACTGATTTACCTGAGCCGGTTGTACCTGCAACAAGCAAATGAGGCATTTTTGAAATATCACAGTACACGCATTTACCTGCAATATCTTTACCCAAGCCTGCTGACAGCTTGGAATTTTGCTGATAAAACTCAGGTGTGTCAATAAGCTCACGCATGGTTACCATATTCTTAACGGTGTTAGGCACCTCAATACCCACGGCGGCCTTGCCGGGTATAGGTGCCTCAATACGCACGTGAGTTGCCGCAAGGTTAAGAGCAATATCGTCGGCAAGGTTTGTAATTTTTGAAATACGTATACCTGCCGCCGGCTTAAGCTCATAGCGTGTTACCGTAGGACCACGGGAAATATCCGTTATGGTTGCGTCAACATTAAAGGAATTAAGGGTTTCAATCAGCATTTGAGCATTTTGCTTAAGCTCTCCGCTGATATCCTTTGTTGATTTTTTTGCAGAGGTTTTAAGCAGGTCCACCGAAGGCAGCTTATAGTCATTTACAGTTGCCTCCATAGCCTCCTTGGACACCTTGAATTCCTCAGGCTTACTGTCTGCCTTCTTTTCCTCAGACGCATCCTTAACTATTTCGTCGATTGA
>CAMBQD010000209.1 GCA_945869905.1 uncultured Clostridia bacterium
ATATAAATTATTTCGTGATTAAGATTACAAATCACAACGGCGCACCTGTCCTGCTCCAGCACGCTTTTGAAATATGCAGAAAGCTCCATATTGTCCCCTCCTATATTAATTTTTCTTTCCATTCTTTTTCACGAAAGCCGGTGAGTATTACATCGTCTGAAATTATCAGCGGACGTTTCACAAGCATTCCGTCTGTTGCAAGGAGCTGTAATTGCTCCTCATCGGACATTGATGGCAATTTATCCTTTAGCCCCATTGATTTATAAAGCAAGCCACTGGTGTTAAAAAATCTTTTAAGGGGCAAACCGCTTTCAAAATACCATAATCTAAGCTCCTCATAGGTTGGATTTTGCTCCTTAATATGTCTGTCTTCATAAATTATTCCGTTATCATCAAGCCATTTTTTAGCCTTTTGACATGTTGTACATTTTGGATATTCAATAAATAACATAGTTTTACCCTCCTGATATTTCAAATTAAAAGCTATAATAACCGCCTGTGCAAAGCTCAAGCGGTTATAATTTTAAGCATTTTCTGTTGGTGCCTTTCTCTTACGGTGAATGATAAAGCGGTTACAGGGATATGTCCAAAGAGTAGGCACAGCCATACCGATAAGCTTTATAACTAAATCCCAGAAATTGCCTGTAAGATTATGTGCAGTGGCAAATGTGGTCATTGCCGAGCCTATCCAGCCATTGGCAAAAATAGTGAACACCACCATTACAAAATATAAAAACATACTCAGTGCCGGGTTTGAATCAGCCTTAAAGGTGATTTTTCTGTTAAGGATAAAGGCAATGGTGTAGCCAACGGTTGTTGAAATAAGGTATGTGTAAAGATATCCCTTTGATGTAATACCTATCATATTCAATGCGGAATTTGTTATTGCCTCACCCGTAAGTGCGGCAAAGGCAGTATTAAGCAGCACCATATGCACCACAAGCTCAACCACTGACGAGCCTCCGCCGGCAATGCTGAATTTAATGAATTTCCATATTTCAGCGTGCTTTTCTGTCCATCTTACAAAGGCATTTTTCTTCTTTTCTTCACTCATATCAGTTCTCCTATAACAGTTTTGTAAGTATTATAATTACTGCAATCACCGCGGCTGCAACCGCAACTGCTTTTGTAATCATCGGTATTGCGGCGTCTACGGTTTCAGGCGCCTTACTGGAAATAAAATCAAATACAGGACGGCTGACCTTTGTACCCACAAGCTCATCATATGTTCTTGTATAGGTTTCATATGTATCAGGCTTATCCTCATTTAACACAATTATACGCACACCGCGCTTAACTCTGTTACCGTATACATTAAATCCGCTTGACTGGGTAAAGCCCAAGTCCACATTTTTATACCTGCCTACAAAGCTGTTTTTATGGTCGTGACCTACAAACACAGCCATCACATCGCCGCACTGACTTATTGCGTCAAATTCCCCTGTGTTTTCATTGGGGATTGAAGGAGGCTCCAGCAGGACATCATCCTTTTGGCAGGTGTCCCCCAGCTTATAATACTCGTTTTTATGAGCCCTGAAGGCCCGTATTGCGCCCTTTTCGTGCTTGCTGACCTGTTTTAAAACGTCATAATACTCGCACATAGGAATATGCTGAAATACTATTGACGGAACGTAGCCGCCGTTTTTCTCCTTAAGACTATCCCTTGTGCACTGATACCATTTGATAATATTTTCATCAAAGGGCTCATATCCCCCACCCTTAGCGTCTGTACCGCTGTCAAACAAATAGAGGTTAAACACATCTCTGTCTGAGCCGTCGGAGGCTTTAATCGGTATAAAGCAGGTTCCGCCACCGTCAATACCCTCTGCCTGTTCGCCGATACAGTTGCCAAGCTTTTTATATATTTTTTCAAACTGGTCTTTATTGGAAATGCCCACCTGCCTGTCATGATTACCAAAGGTAACGGCATAAGGAATATTCCTTTTAATAACAGGCTCAAGGAGAGTTTTTATTGTTTTGGCAACGGCATTTTCAAGCTCCCTGCCCTTGCCCTTATAGGTTACTCCGTAGCCTTTAATCTGGTCGCCGGTATAAACGACCAAATCCGGCTTTTCCGCCTCAACGGCCGCTTCCAGCAAATTAACGGTATCAGGTGACACAGCAGGTATTTCCTGCATATCGGTAATTTGCATTATTTTAAAAGCTTTATCCTTTTTAAATCTCATATATTCAGCAATCTCCTTAGGGTAACGGTAAGTGATTTGAATTTATAAATATTCAACACCATAATAGCACATACAGAGTAAAAATAAAAGAGGATATTTTCACAATAAGAATTTTTTTTGACCGCTTGAATTTTTGATAGGATATTTATTCAAAATATTGATTATGAAATTATAAAGTGATATAATACCCTTATCTCAATGGCGAGGCTTATTACTCGCCGTTTTTTTATATTCGGATTAAAGGAGCGGCACACATAAATTTTGGCTGACGAAATGTTACTTTCCGCCGGTATTGACATCGGCACCACAACAACTCACCTCATTATAAGTGAAATAGGTATTTCAGTTGAGGGCGG
>CAMBQD010000210.1 GCA_945869905.1 uncultured Clostridia bacterium
GGCAACAGGCAGGGAGCCGGCAACATCACCAAGTCCGCCTGACGCCATAAAAGGCAGTGCCTCTGAGGAAACATACAATACTTTCATACATTGACCTCCTATACCCTTGTGTTTTTGGTTAAGCAGACAGGGAAGGTGTCTGCACCGGAAAGCTCAGCCCCGTCCTTAATGCTGACATTTTTGTCAGTGATAACGCAACTGATTTTTGCATTATTGCCCACAACGGTATCCTGCATAAGAATGGAATTTTTAACCTGTGCATTCTTACCAACCTTTACGCCCTTGAAGATAATGCAGTTTTCAACCTTGCCGTCGATTATACATCCGTCAGCCACAAGGGAGTTTTTAAGTGATGACTCAGGACCGTACAGGGTGGGCATATCGTCGCGCTCCTTTGTTGATATAGGAGATTTGAAAAGCTTTTTCCTGTTTTCCTTTTCCAGCAGTGACATTGAAATGTCATAGTAGCTTTGGATGGAATCAATGGTGCCTACAAAGCTGTCCGTTGCATCAAATGCGTGGATTTTAAGATTGTTAAGATTTGCCATAATAATGCTACGCTGGAAGGAAATTTCATTCTTTGAATGAGCAGTTGTAACAAGTGTTTCAAGAAGATATTTCTTCATAATCATTATGTTGCAGGAATAGAAAACATCCTCTGTTGTTTTTTTGTCAAGGCTCATTTCCGTAATTCTGCCGTCAGCATCAACCTTGTCAAAGGTAAGCACAGAGCCTATGTTTTGAGGCATTTTGCCCTTAACACCCAAGATTGTTATGTCGGCTCCGCTTTCCTCGTGAGCAGTGAAAAGTGCACTGTAATCAACAGAAAGCACGTTGTTGCAGTCAGACATAAGCACATAGGTCTGGTTTGACTGCTGAAGGAAATTCATATTGCCGTAAAGGGCGTCAATTCTGTTGCCCCACATTGCGGCACTTCCTACGGAGAACGGAGGAAGAAGGAAGAGTCCGTCGCTTTTTCTGCTTAAATCCCAGGGCTTTCCTGTGCCGATATGGTCCATAAGCGAACGGAAATTGGCGTTTGCAACAACACCGATTTTTGTCACTCCGCTGTCTACCATATTTGAAAGAGGAAAGTCAATCAAACGAAAGCGTGAGCAGAAGGGAACGGAGCCCATAGTCCTCATAGCAGTAAGTGAATCAAGTGCTTCCTCATGAATATTGGCAAAAATAATGCCTAAAACTGTTTTTCCGTTCATGACTTATACCTCCTCTCCTGATTTAATCATTACCCCGGGGGCAACGTATTTACCTTTTCCGATAACTGCGCTTGCTCCTATTACAGGAATACCCCAGTCCTCAGGATTTTCAAGATGCTCGGGTATTTCACCTATCTTTGCATCCTCCTCAATAACTGCATTTTCTGCAACTATGGAGTAGTATACCTTTGCACCCTTTTTGATAACTGCACCGGGCATAATTACACTGTACCTAACGTCAGCATCCTCTTCAATTGTAACGTTGGGGGATACAACGCTGTAGTCAACATTGCCTTCAATTTCACAGCCTTCGCTTATGGAGCAGTTTTCAACAACGGCATTTTTGCCAATGTAGTGGGGCGGAGCCAAAGGATTTCTTGAATAAATTCTCCAGCTTTTATCGCTCAAATCAAGGTCAACATTAGGATTGATAATATCCAGATTTGCCTCCCAAAGAGAGTCTATTGTACCAACGTCCTTCCAGTAGCCCTTAAACGGAAAAGCAAACATCCTTTCCCCTGCGTCAAGCATGGTAGGAATAATGTTTTTACCAAAGTCGTTTGATGAGCCCTCGGTATTTTCATCCTGAATAAGATATTGCTTTAATTTGTCCCAGCTGAAAACGTAAACACCCATTGATGCCTTGTTGCTTTTTGGCTGATCCGGCTTTTCTGCAAATTCATAGATTTCGTCGTTGTCCCTTGTGGCAAGGATACCGAAGCGTGAAGCCTCCTCCCACGGAACCTCCAGCACTGCAATTGTGCAGGCGGCATTATTTTTTTTGTGGAAATCCACCATTTTTGCATAATTCATTTTGTAAATATGGTCGCCTGAAAGGATAACAACATACTCGGGGTCATATTTTTCAATAAAATTAATGTTTTGATAAATTGCATTGGCGGTACCCTTGTACCATTCGGCTCCGCCTATTGCCTCGTAAGGCGACAAAATATGTATTCCGCCGTTTTGACGGTCCAAATCCCATGGCTGACCGTTACCCAAATAATCGTTAAGCTCAAGGGGCTGGTACTGAGTCAAAACGCCAACGGTGTATATACCGCTGTTTACACAGTTTGAAAGGGGGAAGTCAATTATTCTGTAATTACCTCCGTATGGGACTGCCGGTTTGGCAATGTTTTTGGTAAGCACGCCCAATCGGCTACCCTGTCCGCCTGCAAGAAGCATTGCA
The DNA here is from genome assembly GCA_945869905.1 of uncultured Clostridia bacterium. Taxonomy (GTDB): domain Bacteria; phylum Bacillota; class Clostridia; order Oscillospirales; family Acutalibacteraceae; genus Eubacterium_R. The sequence goes on from CAMBQD010000210.1 coordinate 2,407, forward strand.
ACAACCTTTGATTTTTGTGCCATTTTTTATCTCCTTTTACTTATTTGTTTTTGTGCTTTTCTTTTTTTCAAGATATAGAGCAGAAAGTCCGTTAAGCTTAACCCCAATGCTGTAATCAAGATTGTGCATC
>CAMBQD010000211.1 GCA_945869905.1 uncultured Clostridia bacterium
AAGGTGTTAAGGAGGCGGAGCAGGTGCTTGCCTCAGGCAAGGGATACGAGGTTTTGCAGGGATTTATTAAAACCACAAATGAGGGCTGATTATGGCAACAATCTTAAACACAATTGCAGACTATACAAAAAAACGCTATGAGGATATAATTTGTAAAAAGCCCTTGGAGCAGGTTAAGTCACAGGCACTCTCAATGCCAAGGGGTGACTTTGAATTTGAAAAAGCCCTTAAAACAGATACAATATCCTTTATCTGTGAGGTGAAAAAGGCGTCTCCGTCAAAGGGAATTATTGCAAAGGATTTTCCTTATCTTGAAATTGCCCGGGAATATGAGTCGGCAGGTGCGGCTTGTATCAGCTGTCTTACCGAGCCAAAGTGGTTTATGGGCAGTGACCGGTATCTGAGGGAGATTGCCGCCGCGGTATCCGTTCCTGTTTTAAGAAAGGATTTTACGGTGTGCGATTACCAGATTTATGAGGCAAAGCTTTTGGGAGCAAAGGCGGTTTTGCTTATCTGTGCCCTGCTTGACACTGATACAATTAAAGGGTATATTGAAATCTGCGATTTGCTGGGTATTTCCGCTCTTGTGGAGGCACACGACGAAGGGGAAATAATTTCCGCCCTAAACGCAGGTGCAAGGATTATCGGTGTTAATAACAGAAATCTTAAGGACTTTACCGTTGATGTTAATAATTCCGCAAGATACCGCAGTATGATACCAAAGGACGTTGTCTTTGTGTCTGAAAGCGGTATAAAAACCCATCAGGACATTAAAACACTTATTGATAACGGCACAAACGCCGTATTAATCGGAGAAGCATTAATGAAGGCGGAAAACAAGGGTGCTGTTTTAAAGGAGCTTTTGTATGGCAAAAATTAAAATCTGCGGTATTAAAAGGCTTGAGGATATTGATTATGTTAACAGGCTTAAGCCTGATTATATCGGCTTTATACTGACCGACGGCTTTAAACGCAGTATTACCGTTAATCAGGCAAGGCTGTTTAAATCAAGGCTTGATAAAAGCATAAGGGCAGTGGGCGTTTTCGTAAATGATGATATAGAAAAAATCAACGCCCTTGTACGTGACGGAGTGATTGATTTGGTACAGCTTCACGGTCAGGAAACGCCTGAATATTGCAGAAAAATAAATGCTCCTGTTATCAAATATTTTAATCCCGATATATTTGACAGTATAAAAAATTATGATACGGATTATTTTCTGTTTGACTCCGGTACCGGCACCGGAAAGGCATTTGACTGGGGCATTATTCCAAAAACAGACAGGCCGTTTTTTCTTGCAGGCGGCATAAATTCACAAAACATTAAGCAGGCAATAGGTGCGGTAAATCCATACTGCATTGATGTTTCATCTGCCGCTGAAACAGACGGTGTGAAGGATTATAATAAAATAAAACAGATTATGGAGAGTATGAAATGAGCAAAGGACGATATGGTATTCACGGCGGTCAGTATATTCCCGAAACGCTGATGAACGAAATACAAAATCTTGAAAAAGCATATGAGTTTTATAAAAATGACGCTGATTTTAATGCAGAGCTTGACAGGCTTTTTAAGGAATACGCAGGCAGACCGTCACTTCTTTATTATGCGGAAAAGATGACAAGGGATTTAGGCGGAGCAAAGATTTATTTCAAGCGTGAGGACTTAAATCACACCGGCAGTCACAAGATAAATAACGTTTTGGGTCAGTGCCTTTTGGCAAAGAGAATGGGCAAAACACGTGTTATTGCAGAAACAGGTGCAGGTCAGCACGGTGTTGCCACTGCCACCGCCGCCGCCCTTATGGGACTTGAATGTGAAATTTTTATGGGCAAGGAGGACACGGACCGTCAGGCACTTAACGTTTACCGTATGGAGCTTTTGGGTGCAAAGGTGCATCCCGTAACAACAGGCACAATGACCTTAAAGGACGCGGTGAACGAGGCTATGCGCGAGTGGGTGTCACGTGTGGACGATACGCTTTATGTCCTTGGCTCAGTTATGGGACCGCACCCGTATCCAATGATTGTAAGGGATTTTCAGTCCGTTATTTCAAAGGAGGCAAGGCAGCAGATTTTAGAGCTGGAGGGCAAGCTCCCCACGGCAGTAATGGCTTGTGTGGGCGGCGGCTCCAACGCAATGGGTATGTTTTATAACTTTATTAACGATAAGGACGTACGTCTGATAGGCTGTGAGGCGGCAGGCAGAGGTATTCATACGGGCGAAACCGCCGCCACAATCGCCACAGGCACTCTCGGTATATTCCACGGTATGAAATCCTATTTCTGCCAGAATGAGTACGGTCAGATTGCACCTGTTTATTCAATCAGCGCAGGGCTTGATTATCCCGGTATAGGCCCCGAGCACGCACATCTGCACGATATCGGCAGGGCGGAATATGTGCCTGTTACTGACGATGAGGCAGTAAATGCCTTTGAATATATTGCCAAAACAGAGGGCATTATATGCGCCATTGAGTCTGCCCACGCCGTAGCACATCTTATGAAAATTGCACCGCAGATGAACACGGAC
>CAMBQD010000212.1 GCA_945869905.1 uncultured Clostridia bacterium
CTGAATATAATAAGCATTACGATATGGATACCGATAATATTGATGCCGTTCGTTATCAGGCAAAAGAAGAGGTTGCAATTAAAAAGTTCCTTGATGAAAACGGATTTGGCGCCTTCCATACTAATTTTGAGGATTTACAGCAGCTACGTCAGCTACCCGGACTTGCAGCACAGGATTTAATGCGTCAGGGCTATGGCTTTGGTGCAGAGGGCGACTGGAAGGTTGCCGCAATGACAAGAGTTATGAAGCTTATGGCAGAAGACTTAAACGGCGGTACTGCCTTTATGGAGGATTATACATATCACTTTGAGCCCGGCAATGAAATGCTTTTAGGCTCACATATGCTGGAGGTTTGCCCCACAATTTCCAAGGAAAGACCTAAAATTCAGGTTCATCCGCTTGGAATTGGCGACAGGGAGGACCCTGCAAGGCTTGTTTTCAAAGCACAATCAGGAAATGCAATTGTTGTCACCTTAGTTGATATGGGTGACAGGCTTAGAATGATTGTCAACGACATTGAGTGCAGGGAACAGCTTAATGATATGCCTAAGCTACCTGTTGCCGGAGTACTATGGAAGCCGTTGCCTTGCCTTCAGACCTCTGCTGAGGCGTGGATTTATGCAGGCGGTGCCCATCACTCAGTGCTTTCCTATTCACTTAATGCAGAGCATATGAGGGACTTTGCTGAAATTATGGGTATTGAATTTATTCATATCAATAAGGACACGGATATTAACTCGTTTAAGAAAGAGCTTTTCTATAACGATGTTGCTTATAAGCTGGGAATGTAGGTGCGGTCAATGTTAGAGAAATTAAAGGAAATAGTTTTTAAAGCCAATTTACAGCTTGTTAAATATAACTTGGTTGTGCTCACTTGGGGTAATGTATCTGCAATTGACCGTGAAAAAAATTTAGTTGTCATAAAACCTTCGGGGGTACCATATGATACTATGACGGCGTCAGATATGGTTGTTGTTGATTTACAGGGGAACGTTGTTGATGGTAAATTAAATCCTTCGTCAGATACACCGACTCATCTTGAGCTATATAGGAATTATAAGGAAATAGGCGGTATTGTTCATACCCATTCCTCTTGGGCGTGTGCCTGGGCGCAGGCAGGATGCGATATACCTGCTTACGGCACCACTCATGCTGATTTTGCAAGCTGTGCAATTCCCTGTGCAAGAGGTTTGACAGAAGATGAGGTAAAGTGCGAATATGAGCTTAACACCGGCAAGGTTATAGTTGAAGAATTTACAAAAAGAGATATTGTACCGGAGGAGTGTCCTGCCGTATTAGTTCACAGGCACGGTCCGTTTGTATGGGGCAAGGACCCTTTTAAAGCCGTTGATAATGCGCTTATCCTTGAGGAAATTGCAAAAATGGCAAGCCGTACTCAAAGGATAGCACAGTTTGATGATAATTCAAATATCGGTATTGAGCAGTACCTGCTTGATAAGCATTATCAAAGAAAGCACGGAAAAAACGCGTACTACGGTCAAAATAATTGAGGAGTGATAAAATGATTAAAAAGTTATCTTATGCCTTGGCATTTTCGCTGATGCTGTTGTGCAGTGCCTTTGCATTTAATGCCTTTGCAGAGGAAGGTAATTTGCCGCCTGATCCTGCTTTACCTATAGCTATTACAAATGATAATGCAGTTTTAGGTCTTAGCGCATCATCATATAATTATGACGGCAAAGCAAAAGCGCCAAATACGTCAGTTACCTATACCGATGAGGAGGGTAACAGGACGGTTCTCACCAAGGGTACAGATTACACTGTAAGCTATTCTAATAATATTAATGCAGGAAAGGCTGTTGCTACAATTGAATGTATCGGCAATTATTCCGGAACTCTCAGTAAAAGCTACACCATTAAGCCTGTCAGTGTGTCCGGCAGTGCTGTTTCGGTAAGCCTTAGTTATACATCCTGTACCTTTGACGGTAAAAGTAAAACTCCCGTGCCTACTGTCGTTTGGAATAACAACGGAAAAAAGGTTACCCTTGTTAAAGGTACCGACTACACCGTTAAATATTCAAATAACAGAAATATCGGTCAGGCTACTGTAAAAATTACCGGTGCTAACAACTTCTCGGGAACTGTTAATAAGAATTTCAGCATACTTCCTCAAAAGGTTACAGGTGTTAAAATAACAGGTTCAACTGCTAATTCCGTTACATTAAAATGGAATAAGCAAAGCTATATTTCAGGTTACCGTATTTATAAATATGACACTAAAACGAGAACTTATAAATTCGTTAAGGCTGTATCCGCTAACACAACAAGCACAACGGTTACAGGTTTATCTGCGTCAACTGCATATCATTTCAAGGTTAGGTCATATACAAAAATTAATAATCAAACAATTTATTACGGTGCATTAAGCGCGGATGTTGCCACTGCTACGGCTCCGTCACGTGTAACGGTTACATCTGTTACAAAAAGCGGCACAACTATTAATGTTGAGTGGAAAACCACAAAATCCTCAGGTTATCAGATTTTTTACAGCACTGATAAAAGCTTT